>CAOKGO010000009.1 GCA_948468045.1 uncultured Clostridium sp.
CTTTTTTCATGTCTTGCATTTCTTCTTGTAATCCTTTTTTCATGTCTTGCATTTCTTCTTGTATCTCTTTTTTCATGTCTTGCATTTCTTCTTGCATCTCTTTTTTCATATCTTGCATTTCACTTAGGAACTCCTGTTTTGTTCCTTTAACTTCTTCTAGGATTGTTTTTAGCATTTCTTCCATTATTTCTCACCTCCATCAAAACGAATTATATAACAGAAGAAATAGCTTGTCAACCCTATAAGTAAAATTTTATATATAAAGTCACAACTTGTTGAACTACAACTATAAAATTTTATCTCTCTTTTTCTTCTTTATTTTCTTTTATTAATCTCTGATTTCTTATTTCTTTACACATGTATTCTAATCTCTGTATTTCTTTTTCTTGTATTCCTTCTATTGGGTGTTTTGTGCTTTTTGCTCTTTTTAATCTTGTTCTAAGCCATAAGTCTAAATATGCTTTTTCATCTTGTTTTTCAATTTGACTAAGTGCGTCTAAAATTTTTGACATTGCTTTTGTCCAATGTTCTAATTTATATGGAATACGTGCATTCTTATCTAATTCTATTTTTTCTTCATCTTCTGCTTGCATTGTATACCATGTATTAATATCATTTGGTATTTTTTTTGATTCCCACTCTTCTTCATTATACATTGTAAATGGTCTATACTTATTTTCCCATTCCTCTACTGTAATAGAACCTTCCATAAAATGACTATATTGTCTCATTTGGTCTTTTGAATAAAAAATACCTTGTTCTGTTACATTAATTTTTCCTTCATCTCTTAATTCCCTTATTTTTTTACCAATTCTCTTTTTCAATTCTTTTTCTATTAATAATTCTTGATTTGTTTCTAAATTGTCAATTGGTCCATCGAATTTATAATCTTTATAACTATAAACTTCTGCTTTATTATTTAATTCAATAAATCTATAATATTGCTTATAGATTGGTTCTACTTCATTTATAAATAAAGTTAATTTTCTTTTTATTTCGTTACTATCTTCCTCTTTAAAGTTACCTATTTCATCTTCTTCAATTTTTACTTGTTCAATATTTTCATCTTGAGGATTTTCTAACTTTTTAAACCAATATTCTATGTCTTCAACTTCTTTTATTACTTTTTCTGAAATACTTTCAGTATATATATGATATATTATCCCCTCTAATGCTCCATTTGGATTTTCATCCCCATCAAAAAAATATCTTCTAAATGCTTTTTTATCAAAATTATACATAACAATCCAACATCCTTTGTTTTTAGTCTTTAATATTAATCTTTTTGTCAATAATATAAGCTGGTCTATTTCTTGTTTCGTCATAAATTCTTGCTATATATTCTGAAATGACCCATATTGATAATAGTTGAACTCCACTAAATAATGTAATAGCAACCATTATAGATGTCCAACCTGGTACTAATTCATTCAAATTTAAGGCATAAGAAATTAATGAATAAACTAAAATTCCAATTGATAATATAATAGTTAAAAACCCTAGTCCCCCTACAATTTTTAATGGTTTTGTAGAGAAACTAAAAATTCCATCTAATGCCAATTTACACATCTTTTTAAAAGGATATTTTGTTTTTCCTGCTTTTCTTGGCTTTCTTTCATAAAGATATGCCTTTTGCTTGAAACCAACCCAACTAAATAGTCCTCTTAAAAATTTATTATGCTCTGGCATTGAATTTACTACATCAATTACTTTTCTATCGACCAAACGAAAATCTCCTGTGTCTTTTGGAATTTCTACGTCTGATAAACTATTCAATGCACAATAAAACATTTTAGCTGTTAATATTTTAAATGCTGATTCTCCTTTTCTTGCTTTTCTTTGACCATAAATTACTTCATTTCCTTTTTCCCATAATTCTATCATTTCTGGTAGTAATTCTGGTGGGTCTTGTAAATCTGCATCAATAATTACAATAGCATCTCCTGTTACATACTGAATTCCAGCTGTTACAGCTGCCTGATGTCCAAAATTCCTAGAAAATGATATGATTTTTACTTTTTCGTTTTCTTTTGATATTTCTTGTAAAAAATCTAAAGTTGCATCTGTTGAACCATCATTAACAAATATTATTTCATAATCATATTGTGTTAGCTTTTCTAATACTTTTTTTATTATATTGTATGAACTTTTTATTACTTCATTTTCATTATATACAGGAATAACTACTGATATAGTTTTCATATTTAATCCCATTCCTCCAAGTTACAAATATGATTTGAAGATAGCAAAATGAGAGCATATTTAGAAATTTTTACCTTTTAGATTACTTTATATGCTCCTTCTTTGTTGTCCTGTCAAATTTGTAATTATTTTTAACTCTCCATATCCTTTTTGTTTTTAAAAATAAAAAACTTACTAAGTATATAATTTACAATAACTACCATGACTTGTGTTACAACTTTTGCTATCATGTCATTTATGTTTAAAACTTTTACCATTAATGCAAATGTTCCTACATCACACAAAATACCAGATAGTATTCTTGCTAAAAAGAAAGAAATTATTTCTTTTAAAAATTCTTTTGCAGTATTTGTCTTACTATCAAAAACAAATAATTTATTTGTTATATATGCAAAAAGTACAGAGCAAAACCATGACAAACCACTACTTATTACTTCATCTATACTTAGCATTCTTGCAAATACATAATAAGAGCCAAAATTAACAAACATGGCAAGTACTCCAAAAACTAAGTAATTGATTACTTCTTTATATTTCAGATATAATTCTTTTATATTTTCTTTCATTTTAACCTCATTTTTTTATAATTGGAAAAGAATTAAATTTTGGCTAGGAAAATAAGTTTGACAATACCAAAATTTTAATTATTTTCCAACTTTTTTTACATTTCAAATAATTCGCCTAATGGTCTTTCTTCATTTATACGTTTTATTGTTTCTGCAAATAATGGTGCAATTGATAATACTGTTATATTGTCTATTCTTTTTTCTTTTTGAACAGGTACAGTATTTGTAACTACCATTTCTTTTATTCCTGAATTTTTAATTCTTTCAATTGCAGGTCCTGATAAAATACCATGCGTACCACCTGCATAGATTGCCTTTGCTCCAAATTGTTGTAAAACTTTTACAGTTTCCATCATAGAACCTGCTGTTGCAATTTCATCATCAAATATAATTGCATTTTTGTCTTTTACATCTCCTATAATTGTTCCTGCAATTGCTCTGTCATCATTTGCATCTCTTCTTTTGTCTACCATTGCAATTGGGCAACCAAAAAATTGTGAATATTTATATGCTTTTTTAGAACTTCCTGCATCTGTTGCTACAATTACCATGTCCTCTAAATTTTTTTGTTTAAAATAATCTTCTAATAAATATTCTGCTGTTAATCTATCACAATTAATATTAAAATATGCTTGTATTGCTGGGTTATGTAAGTCACAAGTGATAACTCTTGTTGCTCCTGCTGCTTCTAATAATTGTGCCATTAATTTAGCAGTAATTGGAATACGTGGTTGGTCTTTTTTGTCTGACCTAGAATATGGAAAATAAGGTAAAACTACATTTATGTTTTTAGCTGATGCTCTTTTTATAGCATCTACTGTAATTAATAATTCCATTATTCTTTCATTTACTGGTGGTTCTACTGTTTGTACAACATACACATCTTTTTGCCTTACTGTTTCTAAAACTTGAACAAAATTGTTATCATTTGAAAATTTTTGATGGTTAATTTTCCCCATCTCTACTCCTAAGCAATCACATATTTCTTTTGTAAATTCTTCTGCTGTTGGACAAGCAAATATTTTAATATTATTCATTTTTTCTCCATTCCTTCCTACATATAACTTTATAATTGTTCTGCAAATCCTTTTTGTAATTTTTTAAATATAAAATATCCTATTATTGTTATTACTACTGATATTGCTAGTAATATTCCAAGTATCTTTATGTTTGGCATTTCTTGATTATAAAAAATAGCTCTATAACCATTAATAATATGTGTCATTGGATTTAGTTGCATAATAATTTGTAGATTTTCTGGTAATTGTTCTAATTTGTAAACAATTGGCGTTCCATAAAATGCTGCTAATAAAATAATTCCTATAATGTGTTCTAAATCCCTAAAATATACAGTAATTGAAGATACTATAAATGATATTCCTAACAATAAAGCATATTGTACTAATAACACAAATGGATATAATAAAATATACCAAGATAAACCCATTCCTGAAAAGATAACAAATGCTAATATAATTATTGTAGAAATTATAAAGTTTACTGCACCACTTGTTACAACCGAAATTGGTAAAATTTCTCTTGGAAAATATACTTTTTTAATAATGTCTCCATTTCCAATGATAGTAAATGAAGCTTGTGTAATTGCTGTTGTAAAATATGTCCATGGAATTAGCGCTACACAAATATAAATTGGATAAGTTTTATCACCTCCTGCTAATAATGCTCCAAAGATAATAGAATATACTGCAAGCTGCAAAAGTGGATTTAAAAATGACCACATAACACCTAAGATAGAATTCTTATATCTTCCTCTAATTTCTTTTTTTACATTAGTTTTTAATAGTTCCCTATATTGATATATTTTTTGAAATATGTTCATGCTTTTTCTCCTTTTTTCTTTTAGGGGTCGTGACACGAAAGATACGAAAAAAATATTATATCTTTTTCGCTTTCAACACCTAAAATTTAGAAACTCTACTTTCTACATAGTTACTTTTAAATATTCATCTACTACTTCATTGGTATTTCCATCCATTCTAATTTCTCCATTGTATAACCAAACTGCTCTATCACATAAATTCCTAACAGATTCCATGCTATGTGTTACAAATACCATTGTTTTACCCTCTTGTTTTAGTTCTCGCATTTTGTTAAAACATTTTTCTTGAAAATGTTGGTCTCCTACTGATAGTATTTCATCAATTAATAGAATTTGTGCATCTACATTTATTGCAACTGAAAATGCTAATCTCATATACATTCCTGAAGAGTATGTCCTTACTGGATTGTCAATAAAATCCCTAAGTTCTGAAAATTCTATAATTTGTTCTATTCTTGAGTCAATTTCTTTTCTTGTTAAACCAAAAATAGAAGAATTAAAATAGATATTTTCTCTCCCTGAAAAGTCTGGGTGAAAACCTGCTCCTAATTCTAACAATGATGTTAATTTCCCTCTTGTTTCTATTTGGCCTTTGTTTGGAAATATAATTTGTGTCATTAATTTTAAAAGTGTTGATTTTCCACTTCCATTAACACCAATTAAGGCAACAGTCTCCCCTTTTTTTATGTCTAAATTAATATCTTTTAATACTTCTCTTTTTTCTCTTCTTTTATTTCTAGCAAAAAATAACATTCTTTCTTTTAATGTGTTTGCTCTGTCATAATAAATATTAAAACTTTTATATACATGGCTTACTTTAATAGCTATATCTTCATTGTTTGTTTCTTTCATTCTAGTACTCCTTCTAGTTTTATTAATGTAATTATATCATAAATTTACTGCTTGTCAATTGTATTTTTTTGAGACAGTAGGGACAGGTCTTAAATGTCTCATTTGTGTATATTATAGGAAAGTTCTCTGAACTTCCTATAATATAAAGCATTCCACGAAAAAATTGCTTTGCAATTTTCGCGGGCGAACAAAGACGAGGCATGGAGAGTAATCTAAAAGGTCATAGAATTTTAATCATGCCTCTTTTGTTCTAGATAAAAAAAATATTAAATTTTGTAAATAATGAGACATTTTAGACCTGTCCCTACTGTCTCATTTCTTCACACAATTTGTTGTAATTTTCCCAACCTTTATTGCTAATTTCCCATGCTTCTTGTGTGTTTTTTACCTGTTCTAAATACATTTCATTTAATTTGTTGTAACTGTCTAATAATAATTTTTTTTGAAATTCACTTCTTTTTGTAATTTCTATATAGTCTTTTATTTCTGGTAAATCCTGAGTATTTAACTCTTCATTTTCTAATTTTGTTATAAAGTCATAACAACTTTCTTCTAAGTTTTCTCTTATTTTTAAATAGTCTTTTTTATTCTCTTTTGGGTTGTTTATATCATATTTAGTTTTTCCATTTATGAATTCTTCTTCTGTTGTGTAATATAATAATTTTAAAAAGTCACTTGTTCTATCATTGTTTAAGCTATAATCAATTAATAGTACTGGCGTTTGCAATGCTAATGATGGCAAAGCAGAATGTAGCCTTGGTGTTATAACTAAACTTGCTTTTTGGATTGCTGTTAAATATTGTTTTACATATTCTTTTCTTGTTTTCCAGTCTAGTTTTGAGTATTCTTCTCTATCTCTGTTGTTTGTTATTCTTTCAATTCTTTTTGATGTCATTGTTTTTATCTTTTCATAGATTTTGTCTGATACATCAACTAATAAAATATAATCTTCTTTTTCAATGTTTGGTAATTTGTCCAAAGTTAATGTCATACAACCTGAAAAATAAGACTTAATTCCATTTTCTTGTAATAGATTTTTAGAATAGCTATCTCTACAACCAATTGGCTCATATTTTTTTAAATATTCTTTTCCATATCCTGTTGTAATGTGTCTTTGGTCAATGTGATATATTGTATCATAGTGGGTAAAATGCATTGATAGCATTTTAGGATAAATATATGGTGATGGTGGCCAATTGAATTTTTGGTTCATCCACCATGCATTCATAATAGTTGCTACATACTCTTTTTCTTTTGGAACAAAAGATGTTATATTATCTCTGTCAATAATATAATCTACTCTTGGCAAATATTTTTCTGCAACATAGGTTTGTACATCATCACCTATATTTTCTGTATCTTTATACATAATTATCCCATATTTCATGAGCTATTCCTCTCTTCTCTAACTTAAACTTATTTGGAATTTAATTATCACTTTTCTCTCTAAAATGAATTCCTATTAATAGTGGCAAACAAGTAAACATGCTGTAAATATACCTAAATTCTCCAAATACAGGAGATGCAATTGTTGTAAGCCATAGTATTGCAAGTGGTATATAGATTATTAACAAGTTGTATTGTTTTTTATAAATAGTATATACTAAACTAATTAAAACTAACCAAAAAACAAAGCCTATACTATATAACATAGAGTTTATTGGCAAGTCTCTTCTGTCTAAAAGACTATCCCATTTTTCTAAACTTTCTATGTTTTTAATTGGTGTTGCTTTTAAATCTAATGCCATTTCTTCTTCTCTTGTTGTTTCAAATATTTCTCTTGCCACTACCCAATGAATTGCCTCTGGATACCAATATCCATAATTGTTACATAAAAATGCTTCAATTGTTGCTCTTGGATATTTTAAAGCTAATTTTACATATAATTTGACTAACCCTATTTTGTCTTCTGCAAATGCTTCATTACTGAAATTATTTTTTACTAAATCTGATATTCTAGGTGTATATACCTCTGCTAAATCATTAGTTGGTAGATATTTATAAATTCTCCATCTTTCATCATCTGTTAATGTGTCTCCATGATATTTTGTAATTCTTGCAAATTGTTGTAATGGTATAGATAAAGCTTCTCTTGGTGAACCTTCTCCAATATTAAATATTGAAAATACAGGTCCTTTCCATATTGCATAAGTTGCAAGTACTATGCAAGAAATAACTAATAATTTTTTATAATATTTTCTTGCAAATATAAATAAACATGGAATAGTTAGGATTGCTACGTATAATCCATTATTTCTAAATAATATTACTAATATCATACTAATTATAAATAATGCATTCTTACATTTTGATTTCATAAAATGTTCTTTGTTTATTGCAATTTCTGTCATCATGATTGTGAAAATTAACATTGCTACTGCAAAAGGTATGTCTTTCCACATTGTTATGCTATATAATCCATTTACTGGGTAAAAAGCATAAAATAGTAGTGTTAATATTCTAAATTTAATGTCAATTTTTCTTTTTGCCATATAGTAAATTGTAAATGAAAATATACTAGAGGTTACTAGCATTTGCACTATGCTATATATTGCAACTCCTAGGTTATAGTTTCCAAATGCTTTTCCAATATTCATAAAAATACTAATAAAAAATGTGTGTAATATAGGGTGATGATTACTTATGCCATGTATGCCTAAACTTTGGCAAATTTGTGACATTGAATCTACTGTTACAACTCCTGGATAATAATTTAAAAAGTATGGTATCCATGCAATAAATATAAGTCCCCAAACCCATAAAAATGTTCTTTTATTGTCTGTGAACCATTTTGTTGTTCCTTTTAAAAATTCTTTTTCTTCTAACTTTTTGAAGATATTTGCAATAACACCATAAAATAAAATAGCATAACCAATCCATTTTATTGCTGATTTTATTATTGTAATTTGACTTCCTATAATTCCACTTAAATCTAAGTAATTATCTATTGTACTTCCTACTACTTCAAAAGTTGCTAATAAAAACGCAAGTAAAATAGAACATACTTTTAACCTTTTATTTGTGATTTTAGCTATTTTTTGTAATAACCAATAGGTTAATACAAAAAAGATTATCCAAAAAACTGAATTGCCTGTAAAAGAGTATCGAATTGCTGTGTTTTTATCCATATTCATGTTCATTGCAAATGTTGCAAATACAGATAATACAATAATTGCAATTTGTTTTACATTAGTTAGTATTTTTTTTGATTTTTCCATTGCTTACCTACTTTCTTGTTTCTATTTCAAATTTTGTTCGAAAAATGCTTTAAATTGTTCACATTTTTTTGCCCATGTCCATTGTTTTATTTGTTCTATATTTTCTTTTGATAATTGTTCTAATTTTTCTTTTTCTTTTAGAATAGTGGTTAGTTTGTTTTTTAGTTCTTCTTTTGTTCGTTCTTTTAATATAAATTCTTTTTGTTTTTCTCCAAAAGCATCTCTTACAATACCTACATTTGTAGAAACAATTGGAACACCTGATGCCATAGCTTCTAAAACCGGATTAGGAGTTCCCTCATTTTTAGAAGCACACACATATATATCTATTGTGTTATAGTAATCTGGCATCTTCTCATGTGGTATATATTTCTCTTTTCTATCTGCAAAATTTAGTTCAATTGGATAACCCTCTTTGATTAATTCTTCTAATGCTGGTTTTATAATTTTTCTTACTCCTTTTAAGTCCGAATCTCCATTTGAATCTGTAAATTCGCTATTTCCTACCCAGCCAATTTGTATTTTTCTATTTTCTAAATTTTCTGGTTTAAATCTTTCTAAGTTTTGAGGTTTGAATTTTTCTAAATCCACCCCATCACTTACTACTGCCATTGGCTTTTTTTCAATATCTAAGTTATTGTAAATGTCTTGTAAAATAGTAGAAGATACAGTATAGTTTTTAGCGTATTTTGCAAATGATTTTGTGGTTTCAAAGCTTTCTTCATCTAAGAATTTATGGTCATAAACAGATGTTGTTATATTAGTTTTGCTAAAATATTTGTCCATAAATTCTTCAAAACTAATTCCCATATTATAGATATATTCTCTTATAAATTTGTAATCTAAACATGATAAAAGTCCTCTCCATAAGCAGTGTACTAAGTCATACTTCTCAGCTAATAAAACAAGTTTTACTATATTATCATCAAAAACAGCTACTGGAAAAATATCAATTTCAAAGTCATTTGATAGATGCTTTTTTATTTGGGTTGCAATGTTGCAAAATGCCCAACCATCAATATCATAGACAATTGCTATTTTCTTTTTAGCTGTATCTTTTGTTTCTTCTTTATATTCATATGGGAACTTTTCTTCCATGTCAAATAAAAGTTCCATCTGCTCTTGAAAGGTTATATTTGTCATAAAATATGTTTCTTCTTTTATTTCTTTTTTCATTTATCTCTCCTCATTATATGATTAATTTTTTGTACTATTTTATAACCTCTCGAATTTTTTATACTTGCGATTTCAGATAGTAATGTTTCTTTTTCTTTTGTTACAATTCCTATTGTTCCCAATAAAATGTCATTTTCTTTTTGTAACACGTAATTTTTTAGCCTCGCCCTTTCTAACTCTACTTTTATATCTTCTTCCATACTAATCTCCTTTTTTATCTTTTAGTTTTTTAAAAACACTGTTTTATCTAAAAAATTATTTAATTCTTAGATTGCATTTCTATAATATAACAAATTTGCAAAAGTTGCAATAATAAATTTAATTTTAAGTCCCCTCTTTTTGCGATTTCTTGGATAGTAAAGCTAAATGCCAATATAAATGTAATCAACTATTATTAAAATTTTAATAATAGTTGATTTTGCTTTATAAAACGTCAACAGTTTCTTTATCAATTTGGCTTTCTTCTTGAATTTCTTTTGTTTCTTCTGTTGGCTTAATTATTGTTGTGTTTTCTTCTATTGGTTTATCAATTACTTGTGTTGATTGTTCTTGTTCTACTTCATCAGCTGGCTTATTTGGTTGTTCTTGTATTTCTTTATTTTCAGGTTTTACTTGGTCTTTTACTATTTCATTTACTGGTTCTTCAATTTTTTCTACTGCTTTCATTTTAGTTGTTACTGTTTCAAATTTTATTTTGTTATTTATTGTTACCATTTTATAATTTTCGTTAAAAGCTCCTATTTCACCAGTTGGTTTGATATTTGCTTGTTGTGTTTTTTTGTTTGAAATATTATTTTCATTAGTTAATTTTACTTCTATATAGTATTCTTTGCTTAAGTCTAAATTCCAAATTACTCTGTCATAGTAATAGTTTAAGCCACCATCATGTCTTACATACATTTCACTGCTATATTTTCCATCTGTTGATTTTAATGTCATTTTTGGTAATCCATTTGGAGTATTTGCATTTCCTTCTACCCATTCTGCAATTATTATATTTCCATAAATATATTGTTTTCCTGCTCCATTTAAGTCTATATTTATTGTTTGTAAGTCTGTATTGATTTCTCCTATATACTCATTTCCTTTGAATACTATTTTGTTGTTTTCTATTATAGCATTTTTTCCTTTAAATATACCTACTTGGTCTTTAACATTCAAGTTTGCTGTTTGTACTTTGTTTTTTCCTATATTTTTATTTCCTGTTAATTTTACTTCAATATAATATTGCTTGCTTGAGTCTAAGTTCCAAATAACTCTGTCATAATAGTAATTTAATCCACCATCATGTCTTACATACATTTGTGCTTTATAAGTTCCATCTGTTGATTTTAGTGTCATTTCTGGCAACCCATTTGGAGTATTTGCATTTCCATCTACCCATTCTGCAATTATAATATTTCCATAGATGTATTCATTTCCTGCTCCATTTATTCCAATTTTCATTTTTTGTAAATCTGTGTTTATATCTCCTTTATATAAACTACTATCTATTATTTTAATTTTGTTGTTTTCTGCCATTAATGTTATTGTGTCATATCTTCCAATTTCTTTGTTTGGAAGTTTTGCTATTTGTGTTTTATTTATTCCTTTGTTATTTGGACCTGTTAATGTTACTTCTATTTCATATTCTTTGGTTGGGTCTAAGTTGTCAACTATTCTATCATAATAATAGTTTAGACCACCTAAATGATTTATATACATTTCACAACTATAACTTCCATCTGTTGCTTTTAAAACCATTTTTGGTAAATCACTTGGAATGTTTGCCACATTGTCTATCCATTCTGCAATTAGAATTTCTCCATAAATATAATTTCTTCCTGCTTCATTTTTAGATAGATTTATTGTTTTTACATCTGTGTTTATATCTCCTTTGTATGTTGGTTTTATTTTATTGTCTTCTGTTATTATTGTTCTTCCTTGGAATATTCCTAAAGTTTTTGTTGGTAATTTTGCAATTTGTGTTTTTCTTGTTCCTATATTATCTTCATTTGTTAGTGTTGCTTCTATTTCATATTGCTTATATAAATCTAATCCATCTATAAATACATCATAATAGTAATTTAATCCTTCTAAGTGAGCAATATACATTTCTCTTCTAATTGTTCCATCTGTTGATTTTAAAATTAGTTTTGGTAAAGTATTTGGTACATATGCTACATTGTTTTTCCATTCTGCTATTAGCATATTTCCACTTAAGTATGTTCCTTTGTTATTTTTTGCTAATTTTATTTCTTTTAAATCAGTATTTATATCTCCAACATAATTACCTAATGAGAAATATATTTTGTTATTTTTTGTTTTTATAGTTGTTCCTTTATATTTTCCTACTTCCATATTAGGCATATTTACTATTTGTGTTTTATTATTAGATAAATTTTTTGGTGTTGTTAAAGTTGCTTCTAAGTAGTATTCTTTGCTTGTATCTAAATTGTCAATAATTCTGTAATAATTATAGCTTAATCCTCCATTGTGTGTAACATTTAGTTCTGCACTAAAGCTTCCATCTGTTGATTTTATTTTGATTTCTGGTACATTTTTTGGTGTACAAGCCACATCATTAATCCATTCTGCTATTAATACTTCTCCTGTTATATAATTTCTTCCATCTGATTCTTGCCCTACTTTCATAGTTTTTAAATCTGTATTAATATTTCCATAGTATTCAGGATTTGGCTCTTGTGATATTTGTTTTGGCATATTTTCATAAATTGGTATAATAAATTCAAAATCACGGTTTAATGTTAATTTTGTTTTACTATAAGCATCATACATTAATTTTGCTTCATTTTTAGCTCCAAATAAGTTTTGCATATATTGATGCCAATATGTTCCATCATATTTATCATCTACATCAAATTTTTGTAGGTATAATGTGTTTTGTCCTCTAGCTAAATATTTGCTTTTTACAAATGTTCCTCCACCTGCAATTGAAGCTGGTCTTGTAGTCCAATTTTCTCTTAATGCTCTTGCTAAACCATTTGTAATTACTTGTGCTTGGGTATTTCCTGTTGCTCCTATACTAAATAAATTATATAAACCTTTATATACTACTCCATCTGTTCCTAAATATTCTTTTCCTGAACTCAAATAAGAAGTTCCACTTCTTCCTTGTTCTTGTATTGTTCTTGTTACTAAGTGAAATGCATTTATGTTATTATCTTTTGCTGCATTATATATTGCCACTACATTATCCCAATCTTCTAAAAATGAATCTTTTGCTGCTAATTGAATAGCTGATGTATTTAATGTACCTGCATATGTATCTAATCTTTGAAACTGAAATATATTATTTCCATCTAAATATACACGTGGGTCCATTAAATATTTAACTGCTTCTTCTGATGCACAATACCAGCCTGTATCATATAGTTTTGAACCACATTCACTACATCTCCATTCTTCTGGATAATTTTTTGGTACTAAATTTCTTCCATGTACTTTTTCATTTTTTATTGCTGTGTTCCAATCTAAACCAGTATATAAAACTTTTATGTTTGGATATATTTTTTGTAGTTGCTTTATCTTATCTTTATAACCTGGATATTTGCTCTCATTTATTCCATCTATATTAGAACTTGTACTTGATGCTGCTTGTACTGGGATTGTTCCTAATATAAAGCTAATAGCTATTATAAGTGTTATAATTATATATATCTTTTTCATAATTCACATCATTCCTTCCTTACTTTGCTCCTTAAGTATATCTTATTTTTATTCCTTTTTCAACAATTTTCTACTATATTTTTAATGTAATTTTTGGTATGTCCTATTGGGGACGTTTCCTTTGGGACATTTTTATGTTTACTATTATTTTTGCTTTAGCTGCTCCATAGTGACAATTTTATGAAATAAATTTATGTACAATATAAAAACTGTACAATTTCAATTTTACTTGATTTGTACAGTTTTATAATTTTGTATTTAATTTTCTAATTTTTGTATTTCTTCTTGTAGTTGTTCTTCTTTTGGTAGCTTTTCTTGTTGTATTTCTTCTTGTTCTGTTTCATCTATTAAGTCATCTTCTGTATTATTCTCTATTACATCATTTGTAGCTGGCTTTTGTATTACTAAGTCTTTTTGTTCAAATTCTTCGTTTTCTACTACATCTTCTGGTAATATTTCTTCATTTGATTCTTCTACTGGATTTGTTTTTTCGTTTTGTATTACTTTTTGTATAGTTTCAAAAGTTATTTTATTATTTTTCAATACCATTTTGTAATTTTCTTTAAAAGTCTCTATTTCACCAGTTGGTTTGATATTTGCTTGTTGTGTTTTCTTATTTGATATATTATTTGGATTTGTTAATTTTACTTCTATATAATATTCTTTACTTGTATCTAAATTCCAAATAACTCTATCATAGTAGTAATTTAAACCACCCACATGTTTTACATACATTTTAGCCATATAACTTCCATCTGTTGATTTTAATGTCATTTCTGGTAATCCATTTGGAGTATTTGCATTTCCTTCTATCCATTCTGCAATTAAAATATTTCCATAGATGTATTCTTTTCCTGCACTATTTATATCTACATACATTGTTTGTAAATCTGTATTAATTTCTCCTTTATACTCATTTCCTTTGAACATTATTTTATTATTTTGTATTATTGTATCTTTTTCCTTAAATATTCCAACTTGATTTTTTACATTTAGATTTGCATTTTGTATTTTATTTGTTCCTATATTTTTATTTCCAGTCAATTTTACTTCAATGTAGTATTCTTTACTTGTGTCTAAATTCCAAATAACTCTGTCATAGTAATAATTTAGGCCACCATCATGTCTTACATACATTTTAGCATCATAGCTTCCATCTGTTGATTTTAGTGTCATTTCTGGTAATCCATCTGGAGTATTTGCATTTCCATTTACCCATTCTGCTATTAGAAGATTTCCGTAAATATATTCTTTGCCTGCACCATTTATTCCAATTGTCATTGTTTGTAAATCTGTATTAATATCTCCTTTATATAAAGTACTGTCTATAATTTTTATTTTGTTATCTTGAGCTACTAATTTTCCTGTTTCAAATTTTCCAATTTCTTTATTTGGAAGTTTTGCTATTTGTGTTTTGTTTGTTCCTTTATTATTTATTCCTGTTAAGTTTACTTCTATTTCATATTCTTTGCTTGGGTCTAAATTTTCAACAATTCTATCATAGTAATAATTTAAACCTCCTAAATGATTTACATACATTTTTGAACTATAACTTCCATCTGTTGATTTTAATATCATTTCTGGCAATCCATTTGGTGTGTATGCTATATTATCAATCCATTCTGCGATTAAAATCTCTCCATAAATGTAATTTCTACCTGCCTCATTTTTTGATAAACTAATAGTTTTTAAATCTGTATTAATGTCTCCTATATAAATTGGTTTTATTTTGTTGTCTTCTAATATCAATGTTCTTCCTTTGAATTCTCCTAATGTTTTTGATGGCAGTTTTACTGTTTGTGTCTTATTATTTCCTATATTGTCCTCTCCAATTAGGTTTGCTTCTATATAATAATGTTTATTTAAATCTATATTATCTAATTGTACGTTGTATTTATAGTCAAGACCACTTTCATAAGATATTTGGATTGGTAAATTGATGGTATTGTCTGTTGATTTTAGTCTTAAAATTGGTGTCTTTATTGGTGTTTTTGCTTCTCCATTTATCCATTCTGCAATATAAATATCTCCTGAAATTGTATTTTCTTTTAAGCTGATTTCTTTTAAGTCTGTGTTAATATCACCTACATATTCTCCAAGTGAGAAGTATAATTTATTATTTTTTGTTGTTAGTGTTGTTCCTTTATATTCTCCTACTTCCATATTAGGCATATTTACTATTTGTGTTTTCTTTGTTGATATGTTTTTTTCTGTTGTTAGTTTTGCTTCTAAGTAATATTCTTTATTTATGTCTAAATTATCTATAATTCTATAATAAGAATAGCTTAAACCACCCTTGTGTGTAAGGTTAAATTCTGCACTAAAACTTCCATCTGTTGATTTTATTGTCATTTGAGGCACATCTTTTGGAGTGTTTGCTTTTCCCTCAATCCATTCAGCAATGTCAATTTCACCTTTTATGTAGTTTCTTCCATTTGCTTCTTGTCCAATTTGCATTGTTTTTAAATCTGTATTGATTTCACCATAATATTGTCTTCTAAATAATTCCTTATTATCAATTATTGCTTTTGCATCAGCTTCTGCCATTTTCATTAACATTGTGTCATTTAAGTAATTTTCTCTGTCATGTGGATTGTTTATAAATGCATGTTCTATTAACACAGCTGGTATTCCATG
Organism: uncultured Clostridium sp.; assembly: GCA_948468045.1. Classification (GTDB taxonomy): domain Bacteria; phylum Bacillota; class Clostridia; order TANB77; family CAG-508; genus CAG-269. Next base: position 16,161 of record CAOKGO010000009.1, read on the forward strand.
ATGCATTGGCCAACTAATAATTCCATAATAGTCTGCTATTGTTCCATCTGAATATATATCATCTGGTGTTCCTACTCTTACTTTAGGTTTATATGCAAAAGATTTTACTCCTGCATTTCTTAAGTTTTCTAATACACTTAAACCTAATTTGTTAGAATATTCATAATATCTTTTTTGTTTTGTATTATGTGTTATATATACTTCTGCACCTGATAACATACTAGATGAATCATTTGAGTTTATATGAAAACTTACTAAAAGGTCTGCATTATTATTTTTTGCTCTATCAGCTCTTTCTTTTCTCCCTAATGTTTCATTGTTTTCTTTAGTTAGTATTCCTGTTATTCCGTGGTGTCCTGTCTAGTATTTCTTTTACTTTTGTTGCTATTTTCCAAGTAAGATTTTTTTCTACAAGTCCTCCTCCAATTGCTCCTGTCTCAGTCCCACCATGCCCTGGGTCTAACATTATTATAACATCATTATTTGCATTTACGCTATTTGGTATTATGCATAATCCTAATAATATTACTAAGACTAGAAAAATGACTTTGTTTAATTTGGTTTTCATTCTTTTGTTCCTCCTTGTTTTTTTCATATTTTCATTCTTATTTTACTATATTAAAGTTTAAACATCAATACCAATTAATGTTTTATTTTTATTTTTTGTTAATTTTGTTACAATGTTTCTTTTATGTATTTTTCTTATACAAAAAAATAATAAGGGCTATGTAACAAACACCATCATCAATAAATATTATTCTCTAGCATATTTTTTGCTTTTTATCTTTCCTGGTATATATAGCAATAAATATAATAGCTTATTATATATCCCATTTACATTTTGAAATGAATTTTTTGTTTTAGTAAGATAGCTAAACAAAATATAATGTTTTATTACATATAACCTTTTCTTAAAAGTAACATCTTTCATATCATGATTAAAAATCTCTTTAAAATATTCAAAATACCCATAAGGATTTTCCACAAACTGTTTTTTTACATTTCTTGTATAACCATCTTCTTGATATTCACACACCATAATTGGTTTATTAATACAAACCATTTTGTATTGCAAATCCATTTCATGATACATTCTAGCTTCTGTAACAAATTTCTCTTGTTGTTCTAATTTATGTTTATACTGTTTTCTAATTTTAGAGAAAAATACTAATGCCTTTTCGCCTGTTTCTCCATCTTTAAAATACAAATCAAACATTGTTGTTTCTTTTTTAGTAAAGTTTTTTCCCATATTTTCATTGTTTTGATTATATTTTAAAAAGCAAATAGCATAACAATCATCTCTATTTTTATTTTCCTGAATAGTTTTTTCAATTATACTAAAAGCATTATCTGTAAAATAATCATCTGAATCACACTCTATTATCACATCACCTGTTGCTTTTTCTACTAAATTATTAATTGCTATCATTTTTCCTTGATGCTCTTGTTTGTTGTATATAATCTCAATTTTATTTTCTTGTATCCATGTTTCTACTATCTCTTCTGTATTATCTGTTGAGCTATCATTCATAATAATCCATTCTATTTCTATTCCATCTTTTTTATTTTTTAATAAACTTTGATATAGAGTCCCTAATAAATTAGCTCTGTTGTAGGTTGGTGTTAATATTGATATTCTCATTTTTACTCCATTTCTTTAATTTAAGTTTTAAGCTTTATCTTTCTAACATTTTTATAATTTCACATATAATTTCTTGATTTTGATATGGTTTTAGATTTTCTTTTTGTTTTTGATTTTCTTTACTTGTTATAACTTCTTTTAAAACTGTGTAAATTCCATTTTCCGAATTTTGTGATATTTTACTATTTTCGTAATTTTGCACTGCTTCCCTTGCTGCTGTGTCTGTAATTAAGATTGGTTTATTTAATATTTTGGCTTCTTCAATTACCATACCATAACCCTCAAATTCAGAAAATAAGCAAAAATAATCTGCCATTTTTATATATGGATATGGATTTTCTCTTTTTCCTAATAATTCAAACGATTTTTCTAATTTATTTTCTTTTATTAATTTTTCTAATTTTTCTTTTTCTACACCTGTTCCTATAATATGGAACTTATGGTCTAATCCCTCTTGTATTAACTTTTTATGTACTTTAATTAGACGCTCTATTCCCTTTTGTTTTACCAATCTTGCTACACTAACAAAATGAATTTTATCATCTTCCCAATTTTCTTCTATTTTTTCTTCTGCTTTTTTTATTATATTTTCAGCATTAATATAGTTGTATAAAACTTGTTTTGTTTGATTTTTGTTAGTATCGTAAATTTTCTCAAAACTTGCTAAATTGTCTTTGCTTACAAATACTAGACTATCATATTTTTCATATATCATTTTATCTAATTTTCGTTTAAGTTTAGCTTTTATCCCTGTTCCAAAAACTTTCGAAATATCATTATGAACCCATGCTATTTTTTTTGTATTTTTATTTATAGTGCTAAATAATCTAGTTATTGGTCCCTCTAAAAAGGCAATTTCTGCTTTATAGTTTTCTTTAATATATTTTTTATATATTGACTTTTGTAAAAACAAGATTTTTAATGGAATAAGATATTTTTGCAAAGCAGTCAATTCAGCATATGAACATTTTTTGTAATTTTTTACTTTTATTTTGTTATTTAATTGCTTTTCTAGTTCTCCATTTGCATAAATTGTAAAAATAGTCACTTCATATTTTTTGGATAACTCATTTGCTAAATCTACTAATACCCTTTCTGCTCCACCTAAAGTTAAACTAGTAATTCCAAATAAAATCTTTTCCATAATTAATTTCATCCTTTAATTCTAAATATTTTACAAAAAATAGGATAAGTAAAACTATTTATTGATTTCATATATAAATTTTTCCCACCTTTTGCTTGTTTCAAAATCTTGTTTTTCTTCCAATTAGGAAATTTAGTATTTAAGTTTGTCCATGTTTTTTCTAATAATTCTTTTCTTAACTTTTTATCTTGTATTTTTACCATTCTAAGTAAAGAACTACAAAGTAAATATCTAGTATATATATATTCTAATACCTCTTTGTATGTTTCGAATAAATCATTTTGTTTGTAATATGTAATCACATGTTCTAATACATCAAATATCTCTTTAGTTCTTTTGTTTTGTTTGTTTATGATTGAGTTTTCTCTTTGTCTATAATGAACACATGGTTTTTTCAAAAAAGAGAATTTATTACAATATGGTATCAATTTATATGTGAATTCTATATCTTCATATAAATAACCTTTTGGGAATTGAATTTTAGTTTGTTCTAGGAGTTCTCTTTTTATTAACTTATTCCATGCAACTACTCTAATTTTTTCTAAAGCTTCTTGTTTTCCTTGATAGACAATTCCTGTATCTATTTTAGTTTTATTTGGATATTCCCAATAAAAATCGCATTCTACAATGTCACTATCTTCTTTTTTAGCTATTTTATACATTTCTTCATACATTACTAGTTCCACATAATCATCTGAATCTAAAAAGGCTATATATTCCCCTTTTGCGTGGGGTATCCCAAAATTTCTAGCATCTGACAAACCACCATTTTCTTTTTCTAAATATGTAATTTTATTAGGGTATTTTTCTTTGTATTGTTTTGCTATTTTTTCTGAATTGTCTTTTGAGCCATCGTTTACTAAAATTATTTCTATTTCCTCTAATGTTTGGTTTACTAACGTTTCTAAGCATTGTTCTATATAATCTTCCACATTATAAATTGGCACAATTACACTTACTTTTGGCATATTTATCTATCCCCTTCTAACTGACAGTTTTGTTGAAAAATTAGTCTAACAACACCTAAATTGTAATTATTTTTCAACAATTATCTCATTTTTAAATATAATTTAACATTCAATTTAAGTAAAATTCTCTTTACTAATTGTTTTAAATTTTCAGGGTTTATATTTTTATATAATTTTCTCTTTTTAATTTCTTTACAGTAATTATTTAATTCTTCCCCTTTTAAACTATTTGTCTTTAATAACACACCATTTGTATAATATCGTTTTACTATTTTTTTTGTTTCTTCTTGTATTTGATAGTTTTTTAGTTTTTGTAACATATTATCATAATGTTTTAACACATCTTTTGCTCTTTCTATGTCTGTTTTATAATCTTTTTGTCTTGTTAAACTGTTTGTTGTTTGCAAATAATAATAACCATATTTATCAGTAGATACAAAACTTTTTGCTTGTATTATAATTAGGGAAGTTAAGCCAAAATCTTCATGATACCTAAGTTCATATTGAAAATTGTTTTCCATGAAAAATTCTCTTTTATATAAATAGATACAAGCTGGGTCAATGAACAAGTCAAAAGTACACAATTTTTTATAAGCTTCTTCTCCAGTAGATTTTTCAAAAACTGGTCCACCTAATTTTTCAATAATCTTACCATTTTCGTCTACTGTTTGCATTTTAAATTTTATAATATCTATTTCTTCTTCCATGTATTTTTCTAAATCTTTATATAAATTTTCTTCTATGTAATCATCTGAATCAATAAATGATAGATATTTCCCTTTTGCATATTTCATTCCATAATTTCTAGCACTTGCCAATCCCCCATTTTCTTTTCTTAAATAGGTTATGTTTAATGTTTGGTGTTCTTCTATGAACTTCTTTATTGTAGTTTCTGAATTATCTGTTGAGCCATCATTTACAACAATGATTTCAAAATCTTGCATTGTTTGTTTTGCAAGACTTTGTAAACATTTTTCAACATAATTTTCTGTGTTATAAACTGGAACAATTATACTTACCTTTGGCATCTTAATTCCTCATTTTCTTCTTCATTATCTAATTTATAAGATTTGTTTAAAGTTATTCCTATTAATAATGGTAAACAAGTAAATAAACTATATACATATCTTGGTTCTCCAAATACTGGTGAAGCAAGTATTGTAATCCACATACATAAAATTGGCACATAAATTATTAACAAGTTGTATTTTTTTTCATAAATGCAATATATTATACCAAAAACTAATACCCAAAATAGAAAACCTATACTCAAAAACATACTGATAATAGGAATGTTTCTGCTGTTTACAAATTCATTTACTTTATCTAAAGACTCAAAATTTACTAATGGTTTTTCGCAAATTCCATAATCTACATTTTTATCTGCAAAACATTCTTCATTTACACCTGTATAAACTCCCCAACCTAATGTATTTGGATAATAGTATCCAAATGAATTACATATAATAGATGCTATTGTATGCATTGGATATTTTATAACTAATTGCAAATATGTTTTTATTAAAGTTATTTTATCTTGTGCAAATGCTTCATCTGAAAATTGATGTTTTACTGGGTCTGAAAATACTGGGTTATAAAGTTCATCTAAATTATCAACTGGTAAATATTTGTGTATTGCGTCTTTTTCTTGTTGTGTTAATTCTTCATTTTTGTATTTTGTAAGTCTTGCAAACTGTTGTAAAATAACTGAAAAAGCTTCTTTTGATGACCCCTTTCCTATCCCACATAAGTTATAAATTGGACCTGTTATTATCATACATATTGCTATTCCTGTAATAATCATCAACCCTATTTTTACTTTATATTTTTTTACCATAATCATAATAATTGGAAATCCTAATATCATGGCATATAATCCATTATTCCTAAAAATTGCAACTAGAAAAACAGATATTATAAAAAGTGCTATTCTTAATTTGTGTTTCATAAAATTGTCTAAATTTGTTGCTATTTCTGTCATACAAATTGTTAGTGCTAACATTGCTAAAGCAAATGGTATATCTTTATACATTGTTATTGTTAAAAATGATATTGTTGGGCATAATGCATAGAAAAGTATGCTACATACTCTAATTGAAACTGGTACTTGCTTTTTTGCCATATAATAAATTGCAAAAGATAATAAAAAGCAAGTAGTAAGTGTTTGCGATAGTGTATATATAAATGCACCAAAATTATAACTTCCAATAAGTCCACCTATTTTTACACATAAAGTGATTATAGCTGTATGTATTGGTGGGTGATGCGCTGTAAATTCCCAATCTCCCATTCCTTGCATAATTTGTACTGTTGAATCTATTAATACATTTCCTGGATAATAATATAATAAATATGGTAAATAGGCTATAAACAGAATAATTGCTACTATCAAAATTGATTTTTTGTTAGCTGTAAAAAATGAAAGTTCTTTCTTCTTCCTTATTTTTTGCATTATGTTTGGCAGACTTTTCATTATAACCATTGCAATTGAAGTAATTGTTACAAAACATACTTCTAATTTTAAAAAAAGTAACATCATTTCCTTTTTTGAAATATATAAATTATCTACTAAATACCTTTCAGCAGTATATCCTGTTATAGCACAAATTGATGTAATTAATCCAAATATACTTGAACATATTATTAACCTTTTAGAACTGTTTTGTACTGCCTTGTTTAATAAAATATATAAAATTGCCACAATAATTATCCATTTAAAGTCATTTCCAGCCATATAAAATGAGCCATTTACTACATCTATGCTGATACATATTGTAGTTATTATGGCTAAAATTGCTAATCCTATTTTTATTAATCTGTTTTTATTTTCCATTTTTACACCTTTATTCTTAGTTTTTATTTTGAAAAACATTTCTAAAATATAAACAAAGTAATTTTTGTATATTTTTACATTTTATTTAGTTCTTTGTATTTGTCTGCATATTGGTTTAGTTGTATTTCAAAGTCTTGTTTACTTCTTTTTACCATAGTTTGTAATATTAGTCCACCAAAGAATGACTGTATACTACAAATAAAGAAAAATACACTTGCAACAAATGATGGCATTTTTGGTACTAGACCTGTTTGTATATAATCTATTAAAACAGGAATTAAGAAAGCTAGTCCTACTATGGCTAGTAATATAGTTACCCATGTAAAAAATGATAATGGTCTATAATTTTTATATAGCATTCCTATTGTTTTTAATACTTTAAAACCATCTGAATAAGTGTTTAATTTAGATTCACTTCCCTCTGGTCTATCTCTGTATTCTATAATAACATTTTCTACACCCATGTTTTTGTCTAATGTATGAATTGTCATTTCTGTTTCAATTTCAAATCCTTTAGATAAAACTGGAAAAGTTTTTACAAATTGATAACTAAAAGCTCTATATCCTGTCATAACATCTCTAATATCACTTTTATATATCATGTTTATTAATCTTCTAACTAATACATTTCCCACATTATGGAATGGTCTTTTATTTTCAGTAAAATATGTAGATGATAACCTATCTCCAATAACCATGTCTGCATTTCTTTCTAATACTGCATTACACATTTCTTTTGCATATTCTGCTGGGTATGTGTCATCTCCATCTGTCATAATATAGCATTTTGCATCTATATCACGAAACATACTTCTAATTACATTTCCTTTTCCTTGTTTTCTTTCATAGCGAACTATTGCTCCAGCTTCTCTTGCAATTTTGTCTGTTCCATCTTTTGAATTATTATCATACACATAAATTGTTGCCTCTGGAAGCTCCTTTTTAAAATCTTCAATTACTTTTTTTATAGTTTTGCTTTCGTTATAACATGGTATTAATACTGCTATTTTATCCATTTCTTTTTCCTCCTACTTCTATATTTAATAGATTTATTAATTTATTTATAATGTGAAATTAATAATATATCAATACTTTACAAATTCTTCTACTAATTTTTCGCATTTGTTATCAAAATCTTTTTTCCATTCTTGGTATAACTTCATAATTTCATCTCTATTCTCTAGTGCTGTAATTATTTTATCTTTAATGTAACTTGCATCATCTTCTTTTTCTAAAATCACATATTCCCCTAATTTTGTTCCTACAAAATAATCATTATTATTTCCTAGTAAACATGGCACTCCCATTTCAAAACTTTCTATTGGAAACATTGGTGAATTTTCTGTAAATGTAGGGTAAATATTGATGTTATTTTTTTGTATTCTTTTCATTAGTTCTTCATTTGGAATATAATCGTCTAAACTTGTTGTTTCCAAATCTAATATTTGGGTAAATTGTTTTGCTCCATCATTAATTGGAACTACATCTGCAATACTGTTTGGTACTTGTTTCATAGCACTTAAGGCTGTATAAATGTTTTTTAGTTCTCTTGAGTCTGCATTATATATTCCTATTTTGATTTTTTCATCTTGATATTTTGATATTTTTTCACTATTTTCTTTGTGCACATTGTTTTGTAAATAATAACATTTAAAGCCTGCTTTTTTATAAAATTCATACATTGTGCTTCTTACAAATGCGAAACAATCAATTTTTTCTTGCTTATATAGATTCATTACTTCTTTGTTTAAATTCCAAGTAAAATCTGAAAAATATTCATAACAGTTCCCATGCCAAATTACTTTTATTTTTATTTTAGGGTTTATTTTTTTTATTTCTTCTATTGTATTTGTCCAACCATCACAAATTTGGCTAAAAATTACAGATTTTATTTCATTTTCATTAATTGTTTTTGCAATTTTTTTTATATCATTTTTTTTGTATATATGTTCTAATGGCACATTATTTTTAAATAAACCTATTGTAGATGCTGCAACACCTAGCCAAGTTGGATTGTAAAATACAATATATTCTTTTTTCTTATATTTTTTTATTGTTTCTATTGCTTCTTCTACTCTTTTTTGGTATTTTTTATTTTGTTCTTTTGCTTCTTTACTATGTGTTATTTTATATTTGAAAGTGCTTAAAAAATGATATAGCTTGCTTAATATTTTATATATTATTCCATCTTTTTTTATAAAGCTTTTTAGAATGCTTTTAATTTTTTGCAAAACTCTCTTTCCTTTCATTTAGTATTTTTTCTTTCTTAGGGTTTGACACACAAGCCATGAAAATTTGAACTTGTGAATAGCTTATTTTTCAATAAATTTTTCTAATTGCTCTTTTGCCTGTTTATTGTATTCTTGTTTCCACATTTTATACAATTGATGTATTTTTTCTTTATTTTTTATCATATTTTCTACCATTTTTGCATTTACAATTGGGTTGTCTTCTTCTTTTGTTATTACATATTGTTTTAAATCTTCTTCTAAAAAATCTGCATGGTTTCCAACAAGACAAGGAATTCCAAGTTCCATACTAATCCAAAATACTGGATGCATATAATCTGTAAATGATGTTGCAATTGTTGCATCATTTTGGCTTATTTTTTGTATTAATTCTGTATCTTCTATTTTTTCTATTTTTTGTTTTGTACTTTGGATTTCCATTGTTGCCAAGAAATCTTCCATTCTTTCTTCTAGCCTATTGTAGTTTAAATTACAGTTTTCAAAAAATTTTGCTATGCATAATTGGTTAAATATGTTTTTATCCCAAGTGTAGTTTAGTGGATAAATCCCTAAATCTGTTTTGCCATTTGGTAATTTGATTGCTACTTTTTTATTTTCTTTCAAAATATAGTTTTCTTTTAAGTATGAGCAATTATAGCCTAAACCTTTGTAAGTATCATATTGCCCTTTTCTTAGAAAAGCTATATCGTAAACTTGTTTTTCTTTTGCTAATTCTAATAATTTGAAAAAGTTTTCTCTTTCATAATCATAATATAAAAGACTGTCTTGTGTATTACAAATAACTTTTATTTTTATATTAGAATTTTTCTCTTTTATATCTTTTATTAGCTTGTCCCAACCAATTTCTAAACCACTAAAAATAATTTGTTTTACACCATTTTTGATACTTTGTTCTATTATTTCCATGTTATGATTATAGTCAAACTCTGTCCACCCTAAGTGAATTGGTTTTGAATTTTCAAACATATTTGTTATACATATATTATCTTCTGGCTTTTTATCTCCATACAATAAAATATAATTTTCCATTTTAATCCTTTCTTAATAACTTCCTTATTGAAGATTTAAAGTTTAGTAAAACATTCATATAACCAATATTATTATGAATTATAAATGCTTCTTTCCAAGTTTCATCTCTTAAAATATTTCTACATTTGAAGATGTTTAGTCTTTCAATAGTAGATAGTTTCCCATCTTTTTCTACATATTTGTCTGTTCCAAAAGTATCATTAAATACCATACTGTAATAAGCTTCTATTAATTCTTTACTTGGATTTTCTTTTGTGTTTTTTAGTAAATTATATATATATTGTTTAGTTTCTTTTGCTTCATAAGGATGATATTTCATATATTCATTTATTTCTTTAGCACCTTTTAACATTCCCTCTTGTAATGGCATTATATATTTTTTTACAATTTCAATTTCTTCTGTTTTTGCTTTTCTTATTGCTTCTCCTTGTTTATATCCGAGTAACACTTCCTGTTCCTGGATTGTAAATCCATTCAAGTAATGTAAGCATACTGGCTACTTCATTATTTCTTATGCTTGTATCATCTATAAAGCTTATTTTTTTAGTGTTTTTAGGTTGTAAGTTATAAAATTCATATAAAGTTAGGTAATATCCATCTATTTGTTTGTTTTCTAATATATGTGCTAAATTATCTTGGATTGTACCTCTCCAACCAATATCTACTATAAATATTGGTTCATTATTGTTTGTTATTCCTTTTGCTTTTTGTAAATATTCTAATAATTCTTCTCTTTTTCTTTTTAGTTCTTCATTTATTGTTTTAGTAAATTCTTTATCTGCACATAAGTTTTGCACCCTTAAGTCAAACCATGGATTTAGTATTTCTTCTTCTATGTTTAGTTCATATTTGTCCATAAATTTTTGGTATGGCTTTATATCTATTGCTAGAGTTTTAAATAATGCTTTCATGCTTTGTTCTCTGTATTGTGACCATAAACGTAATAATTCTGGAATAGAAAATTCTTTTAAAGAGCTACTAAATGTTGCCATTCTACTTACTTCTATTGTTTCACATTCTGGCATTTGAACTCCACCAAATGGATTGTTTTGTTTTATAATTTCATGGATTTTTATGAATGTTTCTCCCTCTCTTGTGCAATAGTAGACTTTTGGTATGTTATTTTTTATTGCATATTCTACTATGCTATATACAAAGAAATATAATAGTGGTGCTAAATCTAATCCAGCATTAATATAAGGGTTTTCGTTTTTTAATTTTGATAAGTTAAATTCAAAGTTTCTTTCTTTTTCTGGTGTAAAATTAAATTCTGTTTTAGTTGTCTTGACTGTTTCAATCCCTAGGCTTTTTGCCATATTTATGTCTGAATGTATATTATCTCCTACATGAATATGCTCTTTTGGGCTAATCCCTAGTTCTTCCTCTGCTTTTTTATATAAATTTCCTGTCCTTTTGTTTAGTTTGTAATCTGCTGAACTATATATTTTTTCTATTTTGACAGGTACTTTTAAATAATCTAATAGTTCTTGTAATTCTTTTGCCCCCATGTAAAAATCTGATATACAGTATTTTTTCAAGTCTTTATATTTTTCAAAAATTGGTAAAATTTCTGGGTTTATATAAATTACTCTTTTTTCTTGTTCTATTTCTTCTTTTACTAATTCTTCTACTATGTTTGGCATTGGTTCTTGCATTATTTCTTTTTGTAATTTATCTAGTACATCTGTTATTGTGCATTCATCATCATTTCCTTTTTCTTTTTCTTCTTGACATAGTTTGTATTCTATTTCGTTTCTTAGTTTTAGTATTTTATATATGTCTTTGTATTCTTTTTTTAGGTTTTTTTCATATTTTAATGCAATGTATTTGGCTGTATGTAATTTTGTTTCTTCTGGATGGCATTTTCTTTTTATGATTGTGTCCCAAATATCAAAACTTATTATCATTTGCTTACATCCTTTCCTTAAAATATCCCTTTTTATTTTTTTCATTTTATCATGGATTGGTATTATAATCAAGCAATATTAATAAAAATTGTTTGCTCGTAAAAATTACAAATCAATTTTCTATAATATTAAAAGGTGACATTATTTCTAATTTGAAATTTTGTCACCAAAAGCTCATATTATTCTTACTTATTTATTTACATTAATCACATTTTACTTATGGTGTTAAAATCACACGAAAACTACCATTACCGTAAGCATCTCCTGTACTATAATAAAATGCGAAACTTCCACCTACAACTGCACCATTACTGTAGTCACCGACCACGTAATAAAACTGGATACGATAAATTTACAAAATTAGATACATCTCGATTCCAACCAGTTGAATCACTACCTGAAGTTGATGTCTCATAGATGGCATCTCCTTTCATTCCTTTTGAATTATTATAGTTGGTAGCTTGATTATCTGTTGTTACTTTATAAATATCTGCATATTTTCTATTTGTTGCTACTGCTTTTAATAAGTCTGTATTGTATCCATTTGAACTAACATTACTATTATTAATATATCCTGCTACATATTCCCATGATGTTCCATTAATATCATAAATGCCATAAATATTCCCTGTTGTACTTTGTAAAACTTTTGATTTATAATCCCCTTCTCCTGTTTTATAATTAGTGCCGTTATTTGATATTTCTGTTCCATTTCTTCCATATTGGCTTTCTGCTAAATATGCAATTGCTCCCCATTCTGTATTTTTCATCATATGGCTATTTCCTGTTAAACCATATGTAGTTTTTACACCTTGGCACGCTGTAAATATATCACTTACTTTTATATTTCTTAAACTTAGTATATTTGGTGTAATTGTTACTTTACTTGCAGTTCCACTACTTTCAAATTTTCCTACCCATATTCCTGCTTTACTTCCATCAAATTCAAATGCTGGATGTGGAATATAGTCTGCATATTTGCTGTTTTTTACTGTTCCTGTTACATTTGTTGGCTTTGAATCTGCTACTAATTTTTCTGTTTCAGAGCTAGCATCTATAATCCCTTCTATGTTACTATATCCAATTATTCCTGTTGTACTAGTTCTATCTTTTCTATACGCTTTTGCATTTGTTGTATTGTTAAAATATGTTATTTTATATGCATATCTTGGTATCCATACAAAATAAGCATTACTATCATTAGTTCTTGCATTTGCCCAATTACTTGTTCCTGTACTTTCCGTATCCCCTGTTTGTTCTTCATATTTGTACCAATCATTTGTATTATTTGTAATATCAGCAGTTACCCAATCTATGCCATTATATTTTATTGGTGTTAATCCTCCTAAATAGCTAGCTGGTGACATTGGTTCGCTTATTACATTATTGTTCAAATCCAACCAAACTATATCTATTACTCCATTTGCTTTACTAAACATTTCGCTTTCTTCTATGGTTGGTATTGCTAGTTTTATTTCTTTTGACTTTCTTGCTGTTCTTGTTTTTCCTTCTTTTTTTCCAGTAACTATTATATCATATATTCCTTCTTTACTTATTATATAACTTGCTTGTCCTGTGAGATTATCAATTACATTAGTTTCTTTTGTAAGTATATTTCCTCTACTATCCTTTATTTCTATTGTATAATTTTCTCCAAATTCTTCTATATTTGTTATATTTATTGTAATTGCTTTTTGTTCTAACATTCTTTCTTCGTTTGGTTCTATTTTACTTCCATTTGTTTTCGTTATATGTTCTTCAAATATTGGTATTACTCCTCCTGTTTTTTCTACTTTTATAATGTTTAAGTCTTCTTTTTTTATTGTGATTTCATATCCATCTATTTCTATAATAATTGTTCCATCTTCATTATTGATTACTTCATCTATTTCTCCCTTTTCTTTTTGTTCATTTAAGTAATCTTCTAATAATTTTTTAGTTCCTGTATATTTTTCTGCACTATAATCTGCTAGCATCAACTGTACTTTTTCTATAACACTTTTTTCTTTCGTTTCTTCTTCTGCATTTTTTGCTTTATTTATTAATCCATTATCTCCCACCAAAGTTGCAATTCCTATTCCTGCTAAAATTAGTAAAATAATTATTGTTATAACTAGTGCAATTAATGTAATACCCTTTTCTCTGTAATCCATTTTCTCTTTCATTTTTACAAACATTCCTTTCTATAAACACAAGTTTTTAGTTTGTTGTTTATATTATCTTTAGTTTCTACTAGAACAGTTCTTTTTATTCTTTTGTTGTTCGTTATGTAAAGTCGATGTTACTATATATGTAGTATATTAAAGTTCATTCTTTTTGTCAATGATAATTTATTGTTTTAAGACTTGTTGTTAAATATTACACACATTTAAACATTGACTTTGCTTTTCTAAAATGTTATCATTTAACAAAGAGGTGTTGTTTATGAAACAAAAGAAAGAACCAATAAATTTAAAATTTACAATTGTTGTTTTATTATTCGTATTATTAATTTTTGCAGTGTTTGGTGTGTTCTTATATCATATTAATAAATCTATAATTAAATATGAAAATGATAATAATATAATTGATGAAACTAATGTACCTGATGTACCTATAAATACTAATTCTACTTCTGTTTCAAATACTACACAAAATAATTCACAAAATAATTCAAAAAATAATTTGGAACAAGATACCATAATACCCAAAATTGAAACTTTAGATATTTCTAGTGACTTAGTGCAAAAGCTTTATAACTATATACTTAAAAAAAGTGATTATGAAGAAAACTTAGTTTATTTAGATAAAAAAGTTACTAATGAAACTATTGATAATAAATTAAAATTAATGACTGTTTTTACTAATTTAGAATATTCTGATATTTATGAAACAACTACTGAAAACGAATATGGTATGTCAATTACTCATACATTATTTAAAAATGAGACTGTAGAAAAAAAGGCAAAGGAAATCTTTGGTCCATCTGTTTCAATTGTTCATGAAAGTTGCCCTATCCATTTTACTGAAGCTATTGACTATAAAAATGGTATTTATGACTGCTATTCTTATCAAGGTGGTGGTATAACTCCTTGGGAATCTTCTAGTTTTGAACTAAAAAAAGCTGAGCAACAAGAAAATGAAATTTATATTTATGATACTTATACTCATGTTCATGAGGATTTAGAAAATATGGAAAAAACTACTACAAATAAAGGTTTTTATAAACATACTTTTAAGAAAAATTCAGATGGTAGTTATTATTGGTATTGTACAGAACCTATTGATGAATTTTAAAATATCATTTTATGAAAGTTATAATGGTTGTGACATTTTTAAAATTTCAAGATTTTTACATAATATTAAAGCGACATGATTCTAATTTTTTAGAACTTTGTCGCTTTAATTATATTATAGAAAAGTTCTCGGATTTTCCTATAACATTAAATATTTTATTTAAATTGATTATCAATTTCTTTTAAGATTACGTCATGTGCACTTCCTTCTGCAATACTTACTTCTGATACTAGAGTTAATCTTGCTTTTTCGTGGAATTCAGGAATTGTAACACTTCCACAGTTACACATTGTTGATTTTATTTTTGCAACTGTTATTGCTAAGTTGTCTTTTAATGTTCCTGCATAAGGTATGTAAGAGTCAACACCCTCTTCAAAAGAAAGTTTTTTGTCTCCTCCCATATCATATCTTTGCCAGTTTCTAGCACGGTTAGAACCTTCTCCCCAGTATTCTTTTACAAATGCATTTCCTTTTTTAATAACTCTTGTTGGACTTTCATCAAATCTTGCAAAATATCTTCCCATCATTACAAAGTCTGCTCCTAATGCAAGTGCAATTGTTATGTGATGGTCATGTACAATTCCACCATCTGAACACACTGGAATATACACTCCTGTTTCTTCAAAATATTTGTTTCTTGCTTCTATTACATCTATTAGTGCTGAAGCTTGTCCACGACCTATTCCTTTTGTTTCACGTGTGATGCAAATAGAACCACCACCTACACCAACTTTTATAAAGTCTGCTCCTGCTTGTGCTAAATATCTAAATCCTTCAGCATCAACTACATTTCCAGCTCCTATTTTAACATTGTCTCCATATTTTGCTCTTACAAAGTCAATTGTATTTTTTTGCCAAACTGAATATCCGTCTGAAGAGTCCATACAAATTAAATCTACTCCTGCATCTACTAATGCTGGAATTCTTTCTTCATAATCTCTTGTGTTGATTCCTGCTCCTACTATGTATCTTTTATTTTCGTCTAATAGAGACTCTGGATTATTTTTTCTTTCTTCGTAATCTCTTCTAAATACTAGGTATTTTAATCTTTCTTCATCATCTAAAATTGGCAAACAAGCAATTTTGTTTTCCCATATCATGTCATTTGCTTCTGATAAACTTGTTCCCTCTTTTGCCCATATTACTTTGTCTTTTGGTGTCATGAATTTGTCTATTGGCTCTTCAAAACTATCTCTAGTGATTCTATAATCTTTGTCAGTTACTAATCCAATAAATTTTCCTCTTGCAGTTCCATCATCTGTTATAATTACTGTTGAATGTCCTGTTTGTCTAACTAATTCAATAACTTCTCTTAATGATGTTCCTGATTTTACGTTTGAATCACTAACAACAAAACCTGCTTTGTGTTTTTTTACATGTCTTACCATACTTGCTTGTGATTCAATTGATTGTGAACCATATATAAATGCAACTCCACCTTCTCTTGCTAAGGCTATTCCCATTTGTTCTCCTGATACTGATTGCATAATAGCAGATACCATTGGTACATTTGCATAATATTTTGGTTCTTCTCCTTTTTTGTATTTTACAAGTGGTGTTTTTAAGCTTACATTACTAGGGATACATCTTTCGTCTGTTAAATTTGGTAGTAATAAAAATTCGTTAAATGTTCTTGAAATATCTTCTACAATTTTTGCCATTTTTATCATTCCTTATATAATAATATTTAGGTTTTTTAAGGTTTTACCTATAAACCTTTAATTATATTTTTTGCATTTATAGAAAAAGTGCCATTTCTAGCACTTTTAATAAACTGTCTATTGGGCTGTAGGATAAACACTTACTTGTTTTTTATCTCTTCCTTTTCTTTCAAACTTTACTGTTCCATCTACTAATGCATATAGTGTGTCATCACTACCTTTTCCAACATTAGTACCTGGGTGCATTTTAGTTCCTCTTTGTCTTACCAAGATATTTCCTGCTAATACAAATTGACCATCAGCTCTTTTTACACCAAGACGTTTAGATTCACTCTCTCTACCGTTATGGCTACTACCTTGACCTTTTTTATGAGCCATGCTCTCTCACTCCTTTCCGATTTGTTCTATATTAGGAAAACTTTACTGTATTTCTAATATAGACAGACGTTGTACACAATTTACTTGCGTATAACTTATATTGTATGTTTTGTTTTTTATTTCTAAAATTTTAAGCTTCTGCTTTTGAAGCTGTTTCTTCTTTTTTAGCTGTTTCAGTTTTTGTTGTAGCTTCTGCTTTTTTGCTACCTGCACCGATTGCTGTAATTTCTACTTTTGTATATGGTTGTCTATGTCCTTGTTTTCTTCTATAATTCTTTTTAGGTTTCATTTTGAAAACAATGATTTTTTTAGCTTTACCATGTGAAATTACTTTTCCTTCTACTTTTACACCTTTTACATAAGGATTTCCGATTTGTACTTTTCCTTCGTCAGATACTAAAACTACTTTATCGAAAGTGATTTTTCCACCTTCTTTAGCATCTAATTTTTCAAAAAATACTACATCACCTTGTGCAACTTTGTATTGTTTGCCACAGCTTTCAATGATTGCGTACATTTAAAATGCACCTCCCTTATTTGTATACTCGCTAATCCTTAATTTCCAGGCAATTAACTACTATGAGTTAATATTTAGGTGCCTTGACTAAGCGGATTACATTTTTAAATTTTACCATATTTGACAAGGTTTGTCAATTGTTTTTGCAGATTTTCTAGTGCTTTTTTTCTGTGACTTATTTTGTTCTTTTCTTCTTCAGATATTTCTGCATAAGTTTTTCCGTTTTCAATTTCAAAAATTGGGTCAAATCCAAAGCCTGATTTCCCTCTTGGTTTTTGTGTTATTTTCCCATTTACTTCTCCTTTTGCAACTATAAATTCTCTGTTTTCACAATAAGCCATAACACATACTACTTTTGCTTTTCTATCTTCCTCTTTTAGATTTTTCATTTTGTCTAATATTGCTTGATTTTTTTGATCTGATGTTGCATTTTCTCCTAAAAATCTATCTGTATAAACTCCTGGCCAATCATCTAAAGCTTTTATACATAAACCACTATCATCTGCTAAAACTGGCAAATTTGTTATTTTAGCTATTTCTTCTGCTTTTTTCTTAGCATTTTCCTCAAATGTTTTACCATCTTCTTCAACTTCAATGTTGCAATTAATGTCTTTTAATGATAATAGTTCATACTCTTTAAATATTTCTTTTATTTCTTTTAATTTATTTATATTGTTTGTTGCTACTACAATTTTTTTGATTTTAATCACATTCTTTCTTTTAGTTTAAATATTAACTTTTACTTAATAATTTTTATTGCCCAACATTTTGCACAAAATGTTGGGCAATATTATTATATTATCTTTCTTGGCTTTCTTTAGCTTCTTTATTTATTTCAATTCCATAGTCTTTACACAGTACATCTATTTCATTGATAGTTTCTTCAATACTTTCTCTTACATATGGGCTACTATATTGTCCATCTGCAAAATATTTGCCATCTATAATTTTTAAATTTGTATATGAATATCCTGGATGATATTTATTTTCTATTATTTTTAACATTTTTTGGTATGCTTCTCTATATCCACCTTTTTCCCCAACTAATGTTAAATGTCTTCTTTCTTGTAATATTTCTACTTTTTTGTATGCCTCTTGATAATATCTCATCTTATCTTGTAATACATTTAGTGTTGATTCTTTTTCTTTTGGTAATTTATCTTTATTTTTCTTTTCATTTTCATATTCTTGTACTGTTGCCCAATATATAAATTTTAAGTTTGCATAAAAATCTCGACATAACTTTTCTAAATCCATTATTTCAAATCTCCTTTTTTATTAAGCTAGAATATATATATCACATTTTCAGCATTATATCAACATTTATGACATATTTATTTGTTTTTTACTAACTCTTCATGGTAAAAATAGTTTTTATAATTTATATTATTGTTTTCACAATATTTTTTTATTTCTTTGGCTAAATCATGCCAATATTGCTTATTTCCTTTAATATAAATATCATTATATTTACTTAAAAATTGAGGGTATTTTTGTTGAATATAAAATAGTATTTTATTTTTATAATCTCCCCTTAGGTTTAAATTTTCAAACCAATATTCATCAATATAATTTTTGCTTATTTCTACAATATCTTTAAAATTTGTTATGTAAGGAAATATTGGAGACATAAATAAAATTGTATATATTCCATTCTCATGAAGTATTTTTAGTGTTCCTAGTCTTTCTTTTATCGTGCTTGCATTGTCCATATCATTTTTAAAATTTTCATCTAGTGTATTAATTGACATTGCAACTTTTAGTTTTTTTATTTGTTTTAATATTTCTAAATCTCTTAAAATTAATTTTGATTTTGTTGATATTTCTACATAACAGTTTGCATCTTTTAGTTTTTCTAGTATTTTTTTCGTTATTTTATATTTTTCTTCAAATTGATTATAGCAATCAGTTACAGATGATAAAAATACTTTTTTATTTTCTAATTTTTTTATATCTATTTCTTTATCACATTGCTTTATATCAATAAATGTCCCCCATTCTTCTAAGTGTCCTGTAAATCTCTTCATAAAGCTAGCATAGCAATATTTACAACTATGTGGACAACCAACATATGGATTTATTACATAGTCACTTGCTGGTAAATTTGATTTTGTTACGTAATTTTTTACTTGAATTTCTTTTTCTATAATATTTATTTTTGAATTCATATTATTTACCTCCTATTCCACATAGTCATCAACATCATCTGTATATTTTCCTTTATTTGCTGAATAGTTTACCATGCATATTATTGCCGCATTATTTTAAAAATAAAAATTCCTATAATTCGTTGATATATAAACGATATAGGATTTTTTGTTTTGGTGCCTTAGCGAAGGACGTATGCGAAAAATGCCTATCAAAAAAAGCACCTTATTATCCGTTTCAAAATCAGTTATAGCAATAGTTTCAAAGAAGTGTATACCCATATCGGTGTTTTTTTGTCTATTACTATGTTTTTAATTTAACATAACTTTTTATATTTGGCAATACTTTTTGAAAAGAAATTTAATATATATCATTATTTCCAAACTCTATCACAATTTTTAGTTTCTTTATCTTTGAATGCTCTAAAAATATCTACATTATTCATATTGGCTATACTAAGTAAATATATAAAGCAATCTGCTAATTCTTCTTCAACACTATCATTATATTCTTTTGCTATATCTAAATGTCCATTTGTGTTTTTTCTTATTGCTTTAGCAAGTTCGCCTAACTCTTCTAAAAATAACATCATTTCTCTTTCAATAGTAACTCCATCAAATTTTCTAGCTTTCTTCATATCTTTTATGTATTTTTGAATTTCTCCAACAGAACTTTTTTCATTTAATAATTCTAATTTTTCCTTTAATTCCATATCTTACCCCTACAATTCTATTTCTTCTTTAAGAAATCTGCTAACAAATTCCCATCTATGTTTCATAAACTGACCACTATTTACTAAATCGTTAATTTCTGTCCAAGTTGCCCACTTTACATCTGAAGCTTCATCTTCTTGAAATTTCATTTTAGATATATCATAATCACATTTTAAAATATATGTATCAATCCAAACATTTCCTGTTTTAAATTTCGTAATTAATTTTAAATCATTATCATTAATATCAATATCTAATTCTTCTTTTGATTCTCTAACAATGGTATCTTTTGAATTTTCTCCTAATATAACAGAACCACCTGTCATAGCCCATACATTAGGTTCTAACTTTTTTTGTTTCGCTCTTTTTTGAATTAATATTTTATTATCACTATTTATTATCCATACATCTGCACCTAAATGATAAAAACCTCTATCAAAAACTTTTTGATCATATTTTTTCATTATTTCGCCTGTTGCATTCCCATTATCATCTAGTACTTCCCATAATTCCATAACCTCATCACCTTGATTTATCTTTTTCGTTTTAACTTTTTTCAAATTTCTTTCATTTTCTTTTTCTAATTGTTTTAAGCTCTTTTTGGGTATAGGTGATTTTTTTGGCATAATTCCGCCCCGCTTGTTTAATTGCTTTTCTTACTATTTTTCCAATTTTATTATGAGTTTCACAAGCTTTCTTTTCGGTATCAACTTTATCCCTCTTTAATCTTGATTCTGTTTGTGTAATGCGAAATAAATTAGCTGCAAGTTCTTCACTTCCCATATTGTCTAAAATATCTTCTCTATATCTTAATCCTTTTCTTTTAGCAATGTCATCAGCTGTTTCTCCATTATATAATCCTTTATATCCAGCATTATGAAATTTATCAAAATTCTTAACTCATGCATTTTTGGCTGTTTGATTAAGTGAATAATTACCTTTTCTAGTTAAATTTCTTTGATAAAATCTCTTTTCATCTTCTGTTAATGAACTATATTCCTTTTCACTAATTTCTTGTTTTCTGGTTTGAATTGCAAAATATGTTTGTGCAAGAGCTACAATTTTTAATCTTGGATTTGCATTTTGAGCTATAAGATAGCAAGCATATCGTGTTAATTTATAATCTTTTTGTTCTCTTTTCGCACTAGAACCTATTTCTACCATTTTGTTTCTGACAACGAAATGGTCAATATCAGTTATTTCAGAGTTTTGACAAGCTATCTTTGCTTTTTCAATTACTGCATAAAAATATCTCCAATCTTTATAACTTAGAACTTTCATTAATTCTCTGGCATACTTTTCTTTAACTTTGATTACTGTTTCATCTGTGCTAAGCAAAGTATGATAACAAGAATATACCACTGCTTTGTCTGTTGGCTCTCCACTGGAAGTATATTCCTTTTGGAGTTCTAGATTTGCAAAACAATTTAAAATGATAAGTTTAATGCCCTGTGAATACATTTAAGGAAAATATGGTTCATTACATACTCTAACTAACTCCGTAGCTGAAGCAATCCAATTATAATCGGATTTACTATATTATAAGACCCGCTCATAGAGCTGTTTAGCAGTCAATGAATATTTAGCCCTCTCCAACCTGTAACTTTGTACTTCTTTTCAAAAAAACTCATAGTCTTTTCCTCCTTTTATTAGATGTTTACTTGTTATACATGATCAAACTAAGGAGTAAGTATTCCTTACTCAATTAGTGAATTAAGGAAATAAGTAATAAAAAAGATATTACCTATATAAACCATATTATATAATAATTTCACATAAAATTCAAGTTATGATTTTACTTAATTTCGCTTTATAAATGGAAAAAGTCAAAGTCCAAAACTTGTTACTTTATTACATATATGCGAAGGATTTGGAATTGAATTAAATGAATTTTTTACAGATAAATTATTTAAAGATGTAGAAGAAGATTGATATTTTGCCGTTTACAAGAATACAAAAATTTAATTTGACATATAATAAAAAAAGTAGTATACTATATTTAACTTAAGTTATTCAATGTGAGGTCATTTGAATAGCATGAACTAAATGGGTAGCAACATTTAGTTCTATTTTTTTGTCTAAAAAATAGAAGTGCAGTAGCAATACACTTCTATCAACTATTTCTAGTCTTGTTTGTCTTCGTATGTACTTAATAGTAACACAATTAGACGCTAGATTAATTCAAATGAGGTCATCCGAAATAGCACCTCCTCTCTCAAAGATTTCCTTTGAAAAGGATTCTGTTATTATATCTAATTATTCTATAAAAAACAATGAAATTTATAATCTTTTTATAATTTTCTTGCACTCATTTTTTCAAAATCCTTTCAAAATTTGTTCATTGAAATTTTTAAAATCACTTGTTACAATCTATTCATAATTTATTTTAAGTATTTTTAAGTTTTTAGAAAAAAGGGAAAAAAAGGGAATTGATTATTACTAATTATGATAATATAATTCCTTTAACAAATAAATTTAAAAATGAATATTTAATTACAGATATTCATTTAGATTACTATGCTTAAAATTTATTAGCAAAAATTTAACCAATTACAAGGAGGTGCTTTTTCAATGTCAAATAAAGAAAAAATTATCGACTTATTTTACAATGAACATTTAAAATCTGTTGATATTGCTTTAGAACTAAATGTCAGCAATAGCTATGTATCAAAAATAATAAAAAAAGATTCTAGGTATCATGAAGAAAAAAGTCAAAGGAAACAACAAAATGAACTAAAACATAAAGAACGAACCATTGAATACATGAAATTAAAGCAAAAATCAAACAAAGATAGTTATGAAGCTCTTAAAGCCCAACTGAAACAAGATGCTGAAGAACTATCTTATTATTTTGACATTTCAGATCGTAGCTTTAGAAAGTTTAATTCTAGTGCTTACAAGTATAATGCTAAAAAGAAAAGATTTGAAATAGATAGAAAATTAACGGTTTCAATAGATGTTCCAAAAGTAGTTTATTAACAAAAAGGAGGTACAATTAAGATGGATGTAAAAGAACAATATTCTATCATGTTTACTAATTACCCAGATATTATAAACATTGAACAAATGCGAAATATGCTAGGTGGAATTAGTTTAACACTAGCTTATAGGCTTATTAAGGAAAACAAAATAAAAGCCATGAAAATAGGCAGACAATATAAAATTCCAAAATCTAATATAAATTTCATACATAATAAGTCAAAATTGAAAATAAATGTATTTACACAAGAATAAGGAGGTCATTTTATTATAACAGTAACAGCTACATTACAGCAAAAGAAAAATATTTATTATGCTGTTTTATATTATAAAGATGAATTTAATAATATGCAGCGAAAGTGGATTTCCACTAAATTAAAAGTAAAGAACAATAAGAAACTTGCAGAAAGAAAAGTTGAAGAAATAAGACATGAATATGAAAAAACTTTAAATGAAAAACCAACTATTTCTAGGTTAGATACAAATAATAAAGCTAATATAAAGTTTTGTGCTTTTATGATAAATTGGCTAGATATTATAAAGCCTAGAGTAGTAAAACAACCTATGCAGGTTATGAAAGAATTGTAAAAGGTAAAGTATATAATTATTTTAAGAAGTTAGATGTTTCATTAAAAGATTTAAAACCTTATCATATTCAAGATTTTTACACAGAATTATATAACTTAGGTTTGAAAGGTAATACGATTCTTCGCTATCATGCCAATATTAGAAAAGCATTGCAATATGCAGTAAAATGTGAATTGATACTAACCAATCCAGCAGACAAAATAGACAAGCCTAAAAAAGAACAATACATAGCAACTTATTATAATAAAGCACAATTAAATGAATTATTAGTTGCAATAAAAGATACACCTATTAAGTTACCTGTTCTTTTAGCCTTATATTACGGACTTAGGCGAAGTGAAGCACTTGGTATTAAATGGGATGCCGTTGATTTTGATAATAAAACAATTATAATTAGACATACCATTTCATAAACAAAAGTAGATGGTAAATTGCAAATTGTTGCAGAAGATAAAACGAAAAATCAATCAAGTTATAGGACATTGCCTTTAATTCCAGAAATTGAGGAAATACTTTTAGAAGAAAAAGCAAATCAAGAATACAATAAGAAAGTATTTAAAAAATCATACTTAAACGAAAATGGTTATGTTTGTGTAAATACAGATGGCTCTATACTAAAACCTGACTATGTTTCACATAAGTTTAATCAAATACTAAAAAATAATAATCTAAAGTCCATTAGATTTCATGATTTAAGACACTCGTGTGCTAGTTTATTACTATCTAATAAAGTAAGTATGAAAGATATTCAAATATGGTTAGGGCATTCTAGTTATAATACTACAGCAAATATATATACTCATGTAGATACAGAGTCAAAACAAAATTCTGCTTTAGTAATAGGTAATAGCCTAAATTTTACTGAACCTAGTCAAGATGATGACGAAGAAGATGAAGAAATGGAGTTATAAATAAAAATTGTTAGAAATGTTAGAAAATTTAGAAATTAAAAAATCCTTATTTAAGCCACTAAATAAAGATTTTATAAAATAAAATGTTGTGAATTTTGTAGAACTTTTTGTAGAACTACAAAATTTTTTAAAATTAAAACCTCAAACTTAATCTTACGAAACACTTGAGGTTCTAATGGTGCCCTAACTAAACACGTTTGCGAAATTAGTGGGGCAAAAAAATATCTATTTTCAACTCTTAAATGTATTCATATCAATAATTTGTTGCAAAATCTCTAATTTCTTCTATATATTCTTCTTTTTCATTTTCTTAAGAAGTACGTTCCCTTTTTATTGCATCATTTCCATTATTAAATGCTGACGTAACAACATTAATAACTTTGTTTTTGACATCTATTTCTTCAGCTTCTTTAGAAAGTATACTACTTAATTCTTGTAATGTTGTTAATATTGTCTCAATTTTTTGCTTTTTTTCGCCTATATAAAATTCCTTATTAGCTTCGTATTCACTATTAATAAATCTATATGCTTTATTAATTTCTATAAATCTTTCTTTGGGAAAATTTTTAATAGTTTCAATATTTATATTTAACCTAATATAATAATTTTTAACATCTGTAAATTCCCTAATAGGTATCTTTAAATTATTTATTGCATTATCATCTTCATTTTGTTTTATATTTGCCATTATAAAACTTTTTAAGTTATTTACAAAAAGTTTTATGTTGTTTTTAAATTCTGCAATAGTTGGAATTTCATCGTAGTAGTCAGAATTATTATCCAACAAATTTCCTGTTTTTACTTTCTCTATGATTTCTCCTTGACTTATCTTAGTAATATTAGGATCTCCTATTTTAGAAACCTATGTTATCGATTTTTATAGAGTCTAAATAATTTGAGTTTTTCCCTTCATCTTTCCTATCAAATCTAGTTTCTAGAGAAGTCAAGGCTAAAAGCAATCCTTTGAAAGTAGGTAAGCTTTTAATTTTAGTAATATAACTATCCTTAAGTTTAGCATTTTCATCTTTTCTTGGATATGCTTTCCATACATGACAATCACTTCCAGTAATAGTTGCAAATTTACTTTTTATTTCAGTTAAATTATTCTTTATAATTCCTTGAACTTTTGGTTTCTGATATTCAAGAGCATTTATATAGCCTGTTTTTATCCATTCTTCTGGATTTTCGACAGACTCTGATAAACTATGATGGTTTTGAGTAGAATCTTTTATATTTAATCCACTTTTTTGATGAGCAATTAAAATAACACTAATACCAATTTTATTTAAAATATTTTCAAATTCTTCTATTGTATATGAATCTTCTTTATTTGTAAGAATCCTAACTTGCTTAAGACTATTTGAAATATTACTTATTTTTTCAATGTTTTCATCATCAAATATACATACAATATGGCATGATACTCTACTTTGTTCTTCTTGTTTCACATCAAATTCTATACCGTGGTAAGATATTTTTTATATTTTGATATGGTTCTTTATTTATTAAAGACTTTATCTTTTTATATAGTTCAAAATCAAATCTATTATGGTCAGTTATTGATATTAAATTTATGTTGTTTTCTTGTAATCTTGACAACAATACATTAATATTTTCTATATTACTATCTTTTACATAATTTAATTCTTCTTTATATTCACTTGCTTTAGAATGTATATGTAAATCAATTCTTATATTATCATTTAACATATTTTTTGTTCCTCTCTATGTTAATATCATTTATAGTATCATATAAAAATTTGTTATTTTAGCAAATCTTTTATAGCAGTTTTAGTTATATTTTTTGAAGATAAAACTCTTGAATTATTTTTTAGATAGTCTTTTGCCTCGTATACTTCATCAGCTACAATAACAAATTGACCATTTTTTTGTAATATATTATTAAGTTTATCTTCATTCAGGTCAATTCCAAGCGTTATTAGAAACATAGCATCAACTGTTAAAAAATCAACATCTTCAAAATTTTGTTTATATCTTTCTCTTAAAGTTCTTTTTGCACTAACTCCATATTTTTTTCCATCAATATAAAATGTAAAATCATATTCAACTGAAGAAATCATATCATCATGTGAATGATTTTCAACTTTATCGCTAATATTCAATAGTAAACTATGTACTCGATTTTCATAAGATTGTCCTGCATCAGATTTTATACTTTGATTTATTGACTCATCAATAATAATCATAAACATATTATTAATGTTTATATTATACTTATCAACAATATTTTTTAATTTATCATTTAAAACTTTAATTGTACTTTTACTAGTTTCAAGAATAAATTCAGTTTCTCTATCAATATTAGTTAAAGTATATACTAATAAAGAACTAATAACTCTTTGTCCATAAGGATATTCTAAATTAGACATATCATATTCTAAACTAAGCTTGTCTTTAATTTTATCAATTTTTTCCTTATATTTTATTCTAGCATATGATTTTGATTCTTCTAATATTAAATCTTTTGTAAGCAATAATTCTATAGACACTAATAATAAATCCTTCCACATCATATAATTATCATTATTTGCTAAATTTAATAAAATCATTAAATCATCATATGCTTTTGTATTTTCTTTAACTATTCCCGTAGAAAGTAATTGTTTCATTTTTTTACAAGACAAATTACCATTTTGTTCTATAGTTTCTTCCAAGTTTATTAATTTTTTCTCATTTAGTTGACATTTTAATAAGTCTTTTAATGTAGTATAGAATAGTAGATTATTTCTGTATTCATTTTCTGTAATATTCATTATATTTCTCCTCCTTCTTTTAGTGCTTCATACATTTTTTTGGCAACGGCATCAATCATATTTACTGGTACAGAATTTCCAAATTGTTTATATGCTTGTGTATCACTAACCACAATTTTAAAAGAATCTGGGTAACCTTGTAATCTTGCTGCTTCTCTTGGTGTTAATTTTCTTGGATTCTTCCCTTTAGCAGACTGGTCTATTAAAATTTCAGAACCATCTTTATAGTATCTTGCTGATATTGTGCTTGTATACTCAGAATCTTCATTAAATAGGCAATATCCAAATCCATTTCCCTTTTCTCTGTTTCGTTCTTTTCTCATTTGATGACTTGCCCAAATTTTATCGGATATTGTATATTTATCGTCAGGATTATTTTCTAATATATTTCCTAATTTTGTTGGAATATTAGATTCTTCTGGAAAGTGAAAATCTATATTATGATTTTTAAATCCTACAATCATTATTCTTTCTCTATTTTGAGGTAATCCAAAGTTTTTAGCATTTAATACTTTGTGATATACTTTATATTTTAATTTATTTTCTAAAATATCTAGCATTGTTTGAAATGTTTTACCCTTATCATGATTAGTTAAACCTTTTACATTTTCTAAGAGAAAACACTTCGGTTGTTTTTCTTCTAATATCCTTTCAACTTCAAAAAACATTGTTCCTCTTGTATCATTAAATCCTTCTCTTTTTCCAGCTATAGAAAATGCTTGGCAAGGAAATCCTGCTAACAAAACATCAAAATTTGGTATTGTATCAGCTGATATTTTCGTTATATCTCCACTAGGCTTTTCTCCATAATTAGCTTCATATGTTTGAGAAGCATATTTATCTATTTCAGATGAAAAAACACATTTTCCACCCAAATTTTGAAATGGGGTTCTAATACCTCCGATTCCTGCAAATAAATCTATATATTTGAAATTATATTGATTATTATCTTGTATATTTTCTACATTAAATAAACTCATGTTATTTTCAATTTCATTACTCATTCTAGTTATCCTCCATATTGTACTAAATCACATTTTACTTATCTTTTACACAATTTTTGCAATATTTTAATCCAACTGCTAATAAATCTTTTTCTGTTGCAGTTGTTTCCTGTATATTTTTAGGTTCAACATTTTGCAACTGTTTACACTCATTATCATATAAATGAAATGTTTTTGTTTTAGTATTTATAGTGTAATTTATATATCCACTTTTTCTATTGTTTTTTCTTGACATTTTATTTGCTACTGTTCGAACCACCTTTGACCAAATCTGTTTTTCTCCAATAATCATTCCATCACTGTATCTGAATTTTTTACCTTTTTGAATATTATAACAAAACCTACAAACACTGTAATTATCATCTATAGATTGTGCCTCTATTAATACTCCTATTGGAATTTTATTAGTATCTTTGTATTTAACAGTAACTTTATATAATATTTTTACTGAGTTATCATTAATATGTTTTCTTACTTCATTTTCAACTTTTTTCATATAACTTTTATTTAATTTCACTGTTCCTATAAAAATGTTATTTGGATTAGCAAGTTTTGCTGATAGACTATATGCAATTATATGACATTTTTCAAAAAATTTTTTATTTTCAAAAGCTTTGTTCCAATTACTTGGTTCTGGATATTTTAACTTTTTCTTTGTAATTAAAGGTAATGTATTTTTGCTAATAAGAGCAATTGCACCGTTACTTCTTCCATTTTTATCTAATTCAAAATACTGTGGTTCTCCTTCAATAGTATTAAAATCTTTTTTGTTAAATAATGGCTTATCATTATTTATAATAATTGTGTGCTTTTTTATTTTACTTGGTTCTATATTTATTAGCTCATTAACTACCTTTTCATAATCTTCTTTATTCATATATTTCTCACTTTTTATTATTTCGTTCTAAATCTGCTAGTGCAGAATCTACATCTATTTTGATACTGTCTTTTATAGCATCTTCTTCTAGCATACGTCCATCTTCAAATGCCCAATATGTCATACCAACTTTATAGTTGTAATCTTTTATATCTTGCATAGTTATTGGAAACTTTTGACACTTCCCATCACTATATAAATCCATAGAAAATGTATTTTTTGATTTATCATAGTTAATATACCAAAAGTCGTTTTCATAGGATTCATTTTTCATACATTCTTTTATAATGTTATTTAATTTTCCTTTATATTTGGTTGCTAAATCTATTTCATTCAATACTTCATCATATAGTGTTGTGTATACACCTTTTGAATTTACAATATTATTAGTTTTTAAAGCATTTTCTAATTCTTTCATAAATGCGTTTACTTCTATATTTTCTTTTCTTTTGTTGTTTTCAATATCAAGTATTCTATCCATGTTCCTCCTTATGTAATAAACATATATTTTACGAAAAGTTTGTTTCTCATATTTACTTTTCTTTCCATATACTATCACAAATTTATACTTTTTTCAACAAATTTACAAAACAAGATAGAATAATCTACCTTGCTTTGTTTCTGTCTTTTTTATTCTTTTCTTGTTCTTTTTTTAACTGTACTTTATCTTGTTCTATTTGCTCATGTAATTGATGTTGCTTAATTTTTTCTACTCTTTGAAATATATTCCTACAAGTCTTTATTTCTTCTGTAATTGGAGTAATTTGTCTTGAAAGCTCTATTATTTCATTTTCTATTGCTTGCTTTTCTTTGTCTGTGTTTGCTCTTTTATGCTTTTTCCAAAGGTTTTCTCTTTTACTTTTTAATGGTTTTACTCTTTCATAAGCGTATTTTTCAAAATCTAGTAATTCTTTCTCTGTATTTATATTGTACCTTGCCAAAAATCTTGCTTGATTAGAAAACTCATCTAGTTGTTTTAGTTCTGCTATTAATGTTGGCGTTATTCTTGCCATTTTCGATTTTAAGGCACTTTCTGTACTTATACCGAATAATTTCTCATATTGATATATAAGATAGCCAATAGAGCCTTTATTTTTATAATGTTTTCTTTGTGTTTATTGTAATTCTCATAAGTTCTAGTAATTAGTAACATAGGGTTAGAAGAATAGGGGGATAGTGGCTGTGTTTCTAATATTTGTTTGTAAATATTTTCTTTTGAATACCTATTTCCAAATTGCCTTTCAATTCTTGTGTTCCTTTTGTATGGATCACACCTTATAGATAATGTTTCATTTTTGTCTGTAATTACATATCCTAAATCTTGTAATATTTTTATAAATTCATTATAATCTTTTGCATTTTCTATTGCATAATCAATAGAATCTTTCATAAGCTCCTTATATAAACTGCTAGTAGCATACTTATTATATTTTTCTTCTTGTGATAATACATTTAGTCCATATTCTTCACAAAGTCTATCTGACGTTTTTCTCATTAAGGCATAATCTTTTTTCGTATTACAAAATCGTTTACCATCTAAAAAGGAAACAGAGTTTAGCACAAAGTGGTTATGCAAATTATCTGTATTCAAATGTGTTGTAACTACTACTTGAAATTCATCTCCCCATAATTCTTCAGCCAGTTTCATTCCAATTTCATGTGCTTGCTCTGGTGCTATTTCTCCTTTTACAAAAGATTGTACTGCATGAAAGCATTTTATTCCATCTGTTTTGAAAAATTGTTTTTTTACATTTATCATTTCTTGATATGATGTATCAGGCATACAGTTTATACCTGATACATATAATTTTTCTTCCGTTTTCTCTCCGATTTACTGCATAGTCTATTGTAATATCTAGTCTATCTTTTACTTTCCATATTTTTGTTACTGCCATATTTTATTATCACCTACTAACACTTTTATTTTTTGTTGGTATAAGATAAACTTCTTCTAATGCTAATATAAAATTTTGTATTTGAATATATAGGGTAGCATATTTATTTTCATTTACATAGCCTTTATACTGGTTATAAACTCTTGACATTTGATTTAGGTTTGTTGCCATACCACGAAGTTGTGATAATATTTCGTAAAACTTTTCGTCTGGCTTTTCTTTTAGCTGATAGTCTAAAATTATTTTTCTAAAGAACTCTGATTTATTTAATCCAGATTTTCTTACTTTCTCATTTAGTATTTTATTTTCTTCTTCGTTCAAAAAAATATTTATTTTTATATTTCTATTTCTTATAACTTTTCATCTCGCTTTCTGTTTTTTCATATTAGGGTTTGGGACTTGTCCCATTCTGACCTGTATTTGTGGCGTGAGTACAAATACGTTGCTTGCTAAATCAATATTTTTAGAATGTACTCACACTTCATATTTGCTAATTATTCTTGGTTTACCAAAAATCAGTTATAAATTAAGATAAATTTTTATATATAAATCAACTCGTTATAGATAATTTCTTCTGCAATACTTTTAATAGAATTCATTGCTGCTGCCCAAGCTAATTGATTTTTTTCTTTCAATTCTTCTGTAATATTTTCTTTTTTTACTAACTCATTTATCATAAATTCTAACCTTTTTTGAGCAGTTTCTTGAATTTCTTTTAAGTGATTATTAAGAGTTTCATTGGTAAACATTATCATATATTCTGCTTTTTTATTTGTTTTTAGATAGTTTAATCTTGCTCTACCATACTTATTTAATTCTAGTTTTTCTTTTTCTAATACTAGATTTGGCATATAACAATCCCCTTGTTTTGTATATTCAATTCCATATTTATTTTGTTTTATCTCTTTATTTTTCATTTAATTTTACCTCCATAATTTTATTTTTAACTAACTTTTTCTCGTTCTTTTACACGAATTTCGCCTATAATATGATTATCTTTTTGAATAGGAAAACTCTTGCTATTCGCAATTAACTCTACTAATTTGAATAGTCTTTCTCCATTTTCATTTTTGTATGGCATTCTGTAATATTTCTTTTGATAACCCTTTTTAGGTGCGTCTGGTCTATCTAATTCATAGTATGAAACTTCATAATAATCACTTAGTCTTTCCATATATTCTTGTAGTTCTTTCTTGTCCATTTGTACAGTTGTAGTAATATTTGCTTCTTCTTTTCCTATGGTGCAAGGGAATGTAAAATCAAACATTCCATAATCTAAAATTTTACATATTTGTTCGATAAAACTACTTCTAAGTTTTATATTTACTAATTCATAAGAGCCTTTTTCATTTTTACAATCGTAACATTTTCTATAAATTTTGAAATAAATTCTTGCTTTTCTTCTTTTGTTTTATTACTCCATTGAAGCATTAACATATCATAAAATTCATTAGAACGAATTAGTTTTTCTTTTTCTACATCTCTATCAGCCATTATTTGCTGTGGGGAAAATGTCTGTTTATTTAAGTCTATTGCCTGTATTCTTTTTTCTTCTAACAGGTTTAATTTTTCTTCAATTACTCTATATTCTTCAGAAAAATCATTTACTTCTACAATGCCTTTTATATATGCTTCTTTAATTCTGTTCTTTTGATTTTTCAAATTTGCAATTTCTTTATCTAGTTTTGCTGTATCTCTTTCTTTTTTATCTGCTAAAACAGGGAAGAAGTATTGTTTTACTGTCATATCATATTCTATTAAATTCATAATTAAATCTATTGTTACATCTTCAATTAAATCTTCTCTTAAATATAGCTTACAGTCTGTGCAATGATAATACATATATTTTTTCTTTTTGCCACCTGCTCCTTTACAAGTCATTAGTTTACCACACTTTGGACAGATTAACTTTTGCATAAATATATAAACTCTATCTCTGTAAAATGCTCTTTGGTTCTTTTCTTTTTGGGCTTGTACTTCATCAAACATAGTGCGTGAAATTATTGGCTCTACAACGTCTCTATAAATAACTGGCTCTTTTCCTTGTTCTTTTCCGACTCTCTTAAATCTTTCATAATCTCCCATATATATTTTGTTGTTTATCATTTTTTCTATTGTAGAGTCTTTCCATTTTGCTTTTGTAAGTGTTGGTACTTGTTCTTCATTTAGAATATTTGCTATTGTTTGATAGCTTTTTCCCTCTAAATACATATTAAATATTCTAATAACTAAATCTTTTGTAGTTTCATCAATTATCATTTTCTTGCCTTCTCTTTTGTAGCCAAGTGGACACCTGTTAGGGATATGACCAGATTTTATTGCACCTGTTAAGCCAAATTTTGTTCTTTCTGATACTATTTCAATTTCTAATTGTGATAACACTGTTAGCATTCTCACAAAGAATCTTCCATTAGCGGTTGAGGTATTTACATCATCTCTATCGCAAACGAGGTAGCAATTGTGCTTTTCTAGGTCTGATATTAGCACCTCTAAATCTCTTACAGACCTTGTAACTCTATCTAGCTTGTAGGCTACAATATAATTGATTTTGCCTGCTCTCATATCTGTTAGCATTTGCTGAAAAGCTGGTCTGTGTTCCATATCTTTTGCACTAATTCCTGTATCTTTGTAAACCTTAAATACTTTGTATTCTTTATATTTGCAAAGATGCTTTAATTTTTCTTCTTGTTCTCCTAAGCTAAAACCCTCACGTGCTTGGTCTTCTGTACTTACACGAATATAAATTCCTGCCTTTTTCTTTTCTCCATTCATTCTATAAATATTCCTCCTTCCAAATTATGAATAGAAAGGCAACTAAAAAAGTGCCACATAGCATAGGTTTGGCTATTAGCACTTTAGAGTTTTATATTTATTATTAACTATCTCTATAATTCTCTTAAAAAACACAAATAAACCAATATAGTATAATTTTTTAAAACTCTAAAATGTTTTGCCGTTTTCTCCTATGATATGTATTCTTGTAACTTGGACATTGGATACTTTGTCCTTAAATCTGTTACGTAGAAGTAATCATGTTCACTAAAGAATAACAATAATTTGTTATTTATGATTACTCTATGGGGCTCTACATACGCTAAATTCGTATGTTCAATTGTTCTTAAACACCCGTTAATAATTTCGGGTTCTTGTTTAATGGAGTTTATACGACACGCCCACTTGATTTTAGAGTGTAATTCATCACTCATATTGATTTGTTTTTTTATAATATGTAACATAATATCACAAAAACCTCCTTTTTTCAATAGTTTTAGTCAAAAAAAAGTCCAACTCCTAAGAGTTGGAATAAGATTTTTGTGTCCATCAAATTTTTATAGTCTTAAAATTAAGTTATATCAAGGCTTTCAAAAAGTTCGACGAAAATTGTCTGTGGTGCGAACAACGTAGATATCTACAACTTTTGGCTCTTCTGACGATTGATACAAATATCAATCAATTTATTATCTTTACTTTAACATAACATTTATAAACTTTCAAGTATTTGAGGTAAAAATATTTTTATTGATAAATGTATAAATTTATGATAGTATTTATCAAGATTAATAACTTATAGGAAAGGATAAAAATATGAAATTACGAGAAGTAATAAAACAAGATAAAGAAAAAATTATTGAAATGTATAATGAATATATGCTAAGTGAGCCAATATCAGGAATAGATAGATTTGAGGGAATAAGAGATTTTGAAAAACTTGAAAAGTTAAGTTTTGATGATTGGCTTGAAGACTTAGAAAAAAATAAATATGAAGAAAATTTACCCAAAACATACTCTCCACATACTTTATATTTAGCAATAAATGATAATAATGAAATGGTAGGTGCTATTGAAATTAGATGGAAACAAGTTCCAACTCTTATGTCTTTTGGAGGGTTAATCGGTTATAGTATAAGACCAAGTCAGAGAGGAAAAGGATATGCGAGCGAAATGTTAAAATTAGCATTATACAAATTTAAAAATACCAGTATGTATAATATTTTAATTACTTGTAAAGATTTTAATTTAGCATCAAAGAAAGTAATAGAAAAAAATGGTGGTATTTTTGAGAATACTTATACTAATAATGATGATGGATATACATACTTAAGATATTGGATAAACATATCAAAAATATAAATCATTAATATTATAAATATATAAGAATTTAAAAAATATTATTAATTTTAAGAATAAAGAAATGAGGTATAAGATTAAATGATAGATGAACATTATAAAAATTTTAAAGTAAGAGATTATATGAACGAAGAATCGCTAAGTAGTTATTTAGCTACCAATATAATTGATTGTTCATTAGGAACAAATCCTTTTATTGAAGAAAGTATGATAAAACAATATATCTCAGAAGCTAATTCAGAAATTAATAGGTATCCTTCTTTGGAATATGAATTATTAAAAGAAGAATTACTTAAATTTTGGAAAAAACATCTTTATAATGACATAAATAAGAATAATATAGCTTTTGGTGCAGGTGCAATGGGAATATTAAGAAATATCTGCGAATTTTTAATTCAAGAAGGAACAAAAGTATTAGGAATAGCACCACAATTTCCAAGATTTATATCAGAGGTAGAATTGAAAAAAGGAATATATGAATGTTATAACTTAGAAATGAAAAATAACTATAAATTTATAGCAAAGGATTTTATAAAAAAAATTAACAGTGATTATAGTATAATATCAATAGAAAACCCTAATAATCCTACTGGACAAATAATAGATGTTAACGATATTGAAAAGATAGTAATAAAGGCAAAACAATATAATATTATAGTCATAATAGATGAAGCATATGGCGATTATATGTCTTCTGATAACTCAGCAATAAAACTTGTAGGAAAATATGATAATATAATAGTAATAAGAAGTGCATCAAAATTTTATGGTTTACCTAATCATAGAATAGGTTATATGTTTTCAAACAAAGAATTAGTAAAAATATATAATGAAAGCAATACCATTTTCATTTTCAGATTTATCAGCAAGCATTTTTATTAAAGTTTTAAAAAATTATGATAAATTAGAATTTACAAAACAAAAAATAAAGGAAGTAAATCAAAAAATATTTGATTCAATAAGCATAGACAATTACCTTTATACAAACGTAGAAACGCCAATATTTACTGTAAGAACAGATAAATATGATAATTTAACTAAACAATTAATGAAAGAAAATATTACCGTTGAAAATTGTAGTTATTTTACAAATTTAGACAATACTTATGCTAGAATAAGAATTACAAAAAATTATGAAAAACTAATCAAAATACTTTCCAGAATACTATAATTGTTCATAATAAATTACATATAAATCATTGGATCGTAATTTATTGTCTAGATATAACACCTACAAGAGAATGAAATTATATTGTTTTTAAGCAACAAAAAAATCAACCAGATTTTATTTTCTGATTGATTTTTGTATCTCTGTTCTGTAAAAAGTTCGAACAGATACGTCGTTGGTGCCTTAGCAAAGGACGTATGCGAAAAATACCTTGCACAAAAACACCTTATTACCCGTTTCAAAATCAGTTATAGCAATAGTTTTAAAGATATGTATACCCACATCGGTGTTTTTTTGTCTATTACTATGTTTTTAATTTAACATAACTTTTTATGTTTGGCAATACCTTTTGAAAATAAATTTTGCCACTGGTGGCAAATTTCTATCATTTAATCTACAATGCTGTCCATATAAAGTGAAGTTAATAGAATAACATATAATTCTTCATAAGTGTCATAGTTACATATCATATTATTTGATATATTTTTTTCTAAATCTTTTCTTATCATCTCAAAAGGATATTCATAATTTTTTGTATGTACTATACTAGTTAATTTTCCAAAAGCATATCCAAATCCATCTTTATTACTATATTTAGGATTTAAATCCTCATAAACTTTCAAATCAGTATGCTGCATATTTTGTAATGAATAATATATTTCATCAATTCCTTTTTTTAATACTTCTTGATATTGTAATACAGACATTTGATTTTCCTTTTGTTTTATTTCAGTTGTAAATATAATCTTTAATTCTTTTAAAATTTGTTCATAAAATTCGCTATTTAACCTTTTTTCATTTTCCTGCATTAGAATATCTATTTGCTCTAATACAGAATCTGATTTTTTTATAGCCTTTTCCTTTTTATCTTTTATAAGTTCCTCTTGCTTTTTGGATATCTGTAGATAAATTTTATCTAAATATTGCACATATTTCCATAAAAACTGATTAATTTCATTTACTTTAAATCCAAATTGTTTTGATAATTGATTATCTTTATTAGAATCATATATTAAAACTGCAAAATCATAATCAGTAAATATTCTCTGTGTTATCCAACTAGCATATTTTTTGTTTCCCTTTTCATCTATATTTACAGGATGAGCACCAAACACTGCTCTGATATGTTTAAAATATTCATAGTCATTCTTATTTAAATTATTTTTAAATATAGTGTTATCTTTAAAAATAGTATCTTTTGTTTCAAAAACTACTCTATGAATTTGAATTATTCCATCAACAATAATATCAACAGCAGATAAATAACTGTATACATCTTTCCACATATATTTAAATTCTTTTCTTATTAAATCAGAATCTATATTTTCTTTAGCAACATCTATCCAGTCCATAGCAGAACATATACAATTCCAATGGTTTTTATTATTAGACAAATCATATTTTAAAATCATGTATTCTACATTTTCATTAATCTTATCTCTTAATGTTTCTAACTTTTCTAAAATATTTTTAGTAATTTCCTGCATTTTTACTCCTATTATGATTATTTATTTGTTCAATTTTTACTGTAAATGAAATTTGCCACCAGTGGCAAATTTCAAAATATTAATCATTTTTTTCTTCAATTTCCTCATTTGGTAACTTTTTTATATATAAATTTAGTTCTTCTTCCGTTGGCAATTTCTCCATTATTTCTTTTGGAATAATATTTTTTACTTTATATGAAGCTACTCCTATTGGTGCATTTACACTTTTTAAAGACCATTCAACTGTTAGTTTATCTTTATCTTCACAAAGTAATAATCCTATCGTTTCATTGTCTGTTTGTTTTTTCAAAGTTTCATCAACTGCTGTTACATAAAATCCTAATTGTCCAACATATTCAGGTTTAAACTCTGTATTTTTTAATTCTACAACCACGAAACATCTTAAATCCAAGTGATAAAATAATAAATCTATATAATAATCATTATCATTTGTTGAAATTTTGTATTGATTTCCAACAAAACTAAAGCCCTTTCCTAATTCAAGCAATACATTCTTTATTCTTTCTAACATTGCATTTTCAATATCTCTTTCTTTTGCTCTTTTTCCTATATTAGCTAATTCGAAAATATACGGATCTTTTATCATATCTCTTGCAAATTCGCTTTGTGCAATAGATAGTTTGTCATCAAAATTCGTCATCTTTTCTGGTAATGCTTGTCTTTCATATAATTCCAAGTCAATTTGATGGCTTAATACAGTTTTAGACCAACCATTTTCAATAATTTGCTTAGCATACCAAACTCTTTTATCAATATCTTCAATTTTATCTACTAAAACACAGTTTTGCGACCATGATATTATTTCTAATTCTTCTGGTATACTAGCTAAATCTTTATATGCTTCATATACTTTTCTCATTCTTGCTAGATTACGAGCCGAAAAGCCTTGCTCATCTGGGAAATCTAATTTTAATGCTACTGATAATCTATTAATAAAATTATTCCCATATTTAGCATTATCACTAATTATTTTTCCAAGCCTTAAATAAAAATTGACCACTTCTTTATTTGCTTTTGAAATGATATTATATCTTGTATCTAAAATATCTTTTTCAATATCTTTTACAATTTTTACAAAGTCATCATCTAATAGTTCAAGTTCATTTGACATATTATTTATCTCCTTTAAAATTTTTTCTATAAATCTAATAACTTACATTGTTCCTTATACCAAGCAGGAGTGCATATCATAATTATCTTGCAATTTCCATTCCAATAGTAAATTTCTTCTTTTTCTATTAGAATTACATCATCTTTTTCAAAATTGATACTTTGATCTTTCTTATTGAGAGTTCCATTTCCCTCTAGTATATAACAAATTTCTTTGCATTTTTCATTAGTACAATATCCTTTTTCTGGATATCTACCACTAATTGTATTTATACAAAAATCAATGTCTTTATCCTTTAACCCTATTGAATATTCTAATAATTTACTTGTATCACTATTTTTTATTATTTGTGCATCACTAGATTTTACTATTTTCATTTCTTACCTCTTTAAATATAATTTACTATATCTTCAAATGTATCATATCCACTTTCACTATTGATATGTCCTGCATTTGGTATTAAAACTTGCTCTGTTGCAATAGTATCTGCAAATTCCTTTTCTATTTCATATTTTACATATGGATCATTGTTTGAGTAGAAGCATATTATTTCATTTGCATATTGTTTCACATCTTCTAAGTTGTCAAAATACATTGTTTTATTTACTGTATCATATTCGTCGTTTATTCCTAAATAGTTGTTAAATCCACATACAAATATTAGTTTTCTTACTTTCACTTTATTCTCTACTAAAAATTTGCTAACAAATACTGGTGCAATACTATGTGCTATTATTGTTGTATTTTCATTGATTAATCCTA
>CAOKGO010000010.1 GCA_948468045.1 uncultured Clostridium sp.
TCTTTTTTTAGAAGTTTTTTTCAAAAAAGACTTGACTTTTGATAGTTGGTCTTTCTTGGATGATTTTAATATTGTTTTTAAGCAACAAAAAAATCAATCAGATTTTATTTTCTGATTGATTTTTGTAACTCTGTTCTGTAAAAAGTTCGAACAGATATGTTATTGGTAGCGAAGATGTGATTCGAACACATGACCCTTCGGGTATGAACCGAATGCTCTAGCCAACTGAGCTACTTCGCCATATATTGTAACGATATTTATTATAAAGGTAGTTTGACCATTTGTCAAGATAAAAATACAATAAAATCAAAATTTTTATAAATCACTTTTATAGTGTTCGTTCATTATTTTGACTATCGATATTTTTTGCATCTACTTGATTTTCTTTAGTTTTCTTTTGTTGTTTGATTTCTACTTGTTGAGATTTTGAAAATTCAGAATTAGGGCGAACTTCTTTTGTGTCATTTTTTGCTGTTGCTAATTTAGCCATTTTTTCTACATCTTTTAATGTTTTTGTTAATTCACATTTTTGTTCAGGTGTTCCCTCAGGACAATCTAAGACTTCTTGTGTATGGCTTTTTTCTATATCTTCTGTACCAAGCATAGTTTTTCCTACATCTGATAGTTTAGCAGCAGGTTCCCTATTTGTGTTTTCATATTCTGTTGTTTGATTATTATTTTTTAATTCTTCTTTTTCCATATTTATTGACCATTCCTTTTTCTTAAGCACAAAGAGTGCTTTAATTTTAATAATTATATACTTCTTTTCAATTATAACATATAAGTAGCTAGAAAATCAAGGAATTTTTGATTTAACTTTTGGGTTTATTTGTCTATAAGTATTTTTGTTAAAAAACTTATTATAAAAATAATTTTAGATTTTTGTAATAAACATTATTAAACAGTAATAAAGAAATTTAATTCACTATTTTTTAACATCATTTTAATAGTACTAAGAGAAGCGAATTTTACGAAAGTACAAAAATCTTATACGAAAAAAAGTAAACAAATATAAGAATACTGAGAAATAGGCATTTTGTAAAAAACAACTAAATTTTTGTAAATGAAAAGTGGCGTTTTATAAAAAGAATAAATCAAAACAGAATAAACATGATAGTATTTAGACAAGCAAAAGAGGTGAGGAAATGATAGATAAAATCTGTATGTTTCTAACCAATAGAATCAGAAAAGAAATGCCGGATATTGATGATGAAAAAGCAGAAGTAATCAATTATGGTTTGCAAAATATTATAGGAGAAATACCAAAGACATTTTTAATATTAGCTATTGCTTATTTTTTTGGAATTTTGAAAGAAACATTAATAACATTTCTTTTGTTAATTCCGTATAAAAGTGCTTCTGGGGGATTACATTTAAAAACACATTTAGGTTGCATAATAGCAACTACAATATTTTATTGTGGTATACCTATATTATCTAAATTAGTCATAATAAATGTAATGCTGAAATATATTATAATATCAATTTTATGGATTTTTGGAATGTGTATGATTAAATTATATGCACCAGCAGATACAGAAAATGTTCCGATTTTAACAAAAAAGGATAGAAAAAGACAAAGAATGCTTTCTTATATTACTT
Source organism: uncultured Clostridium sp. (assembly GCA_948468045.1). Classification (GTDB taxonomy): domain Bacteria; phylum Bacillota; class Clostridia; order TANB77; family CAG-508; genus CAG-269. The sequence goes on from CAOKGO010000010.1 coordinate 1,603, forward strand.
TTACAGTTGGTCTAATAGTGGCTGGAAGTATTAATTATAATACTATTTCAAATATTATAATATTTGGATATTTATTACAAACTTTAATGATAACTAAGATAGCTTATAGATTGACAAATAATAAATATGGATATGAAGTATATGGAAACACTTCGGTTCAAAATGTATAATGCAAAGTTTTGTATTATAAAATCACATAAGAAAGGGGATTTTATCATGTTAAAATTCTTAGCTAAAACAGCAGAAAAATATGCTAAAGCAACAAACACAGCTTGTGTTGCAATGTGGGTATTTCATCAACCAAAAATGCCAGCAAGTTTAATAAAAAAAGATTAATTATTATAATTGGCAAAAATAGTACGAAATCTTATTTTTGCCAATCCGTGTAACTTAAAAGTTATACTTAAACAATCCAACCAAAAACAGCTTTTTTAAAAGCTGTTTTTTGGTATTTATAAAATTAATAAAGTTCTAATTGTTGTGTAAAGAATTTATCTGTTTTTGTAGTAAATAAATTACTATTTTTATTTTTCTTAATAATTTTACGAACTTCAAACAATCCTAATCCTGTATGTCCATCTTTTCCAGTAAAGCCTTTAGTAAATATTTCTTCTGTATTAATATCTTTATTTGTATAAGTATTTTCTATAATAATTAATTGTCTATCATTTCTTGTGTCATTTCTAAAAGTTATATTAATTATTTTTTCTTCACATTCTTTGCTGGCTTCAATAGCATTATCTAAAAATATACCTAAAATTCTTGCAAATTCATATATTTTCATTTTTAAATCATTTAAATCTAATAAAAAGGTCATATTTATTTTTATATCTTCATCTTCTGCTTGATGATATTTACTTGTAAGTAAGTTATAAATACCGAGGATTATTGATAATTTCAGGGTTTAATAAATATAAAGTGTTTACTTTTTGACAATCATCTTCTAGTTGTAAATAATAACTTTTCAAGCCATCAATGTCATTTGTTCTAACATATCCGCCAATTGTTGTAACAATATTATCAAAATCATGTTTAAAACCTCTAACACTATCATGTAAAATACATAAACTTTTATTATATTCTTCTACACTATGCAATTTTCTAGTAGTTAAAGTAAGTTTCATAACTCGTGTTAAACTAAACAAACTAAGAACAAAATAAGCAAATAATATTATAAAACTAAAAAAAGTTATTATAATAGGTAAAGTATCAATATAATAAAAAGTTACAATAGCTTGAATTAGTAAAGTTAGAAATCCTAAAGAGATATTACACAATATAATATATTTATTTTTTAAATCAATATCATCTATAAAATTAATTTTAATCTTTCTATATTTTATTAAAAAGATAATACAACATATAATTGTATAAATTATTAATAAATAGATAAATTTATATATTACTGTACTTTGTAAAATCTCTGTATTAATGTTGAAAATATATAAAAAAGGATTAGAGATTAATGTACCTACTAATGCAAATATAATAGCAGAAGAGACTGATGCCAATATACTTTTTAAAATAGAGGTTTTAAAAAATATATAAATAATCAAAATCATAGCAAGATAGTTTATAAATATATTTATAAGATTAGGAGTATAAAAAACATTTAATATGCTAATAAAGGTCATACAACTTACATATATTATCTTTTGTTTCTTTTTCACAGTTATGTTTAAAAGAGCAAGAAAAAGATACATAGTTAAAATATGTTCTATAATTCCCATAGGAATGAGAAGAAGATTAACTAAATCTTGGTTAGGTGTACTAACTGCCATTCCAATATTATTTAAAATTTCCATAATTTTTAAAAACCTCCATAAAATCTTTTTTATATCTTGGACCAATACAACAAGTATTTCCATCTGAAAAAGTAATAGTACCTGAAACAGGTTCAACATCTTTGACTTGATTTATATTAGCAATATATGACTTATGACATCTTATATAACTTGGTGGTAACTTTTCTTGAAATTTATTAAAAGAACTATATGTATCATAATCGCGAGAAGAGGTATGAAAAACCAATTTCATACCATCTCTTTTTATATATTGAACTTCAGATTCATCAATCATAGTGTTTTTAGTATCAATCTTAATGTATGTTTTAGATAGTTCATTAGCATCTTCAAAAAGTCTAGCCATAGTATCTTCTAATCTATCATAAACAATGGGTTTAGGAAGATAATCAAATGTTTTGTATTTATAGGCGACCATTGCATATTCTAAATGGCCAGTTGTAAAAATAATATAAGAATTTTTCTTTCTTTTTCGTATTTCTTCAGCTAGTTCAAGTCCACTTTTATTACATTTTAAATTGATATCTAACATTAAAACATCAGTTACATTGTTGTCGATATAATTTAAAATATCATCTGCATTATCAGATTTAAAAACAACAGAAGCGTCATAATTATTCTTAGAGAAAATTGCTTCTAACATTTTTTCTAATCGATCTAGTAAATTAATATTATCATCACAAATTACAAAGTTTAACATAGAGTTCTCCTTATTATATATGGTTTAAAAAATTTGGAAACAAAGTGTGACAAAATTCATCAAAATTCCTTAATTTTCCAAACATAATAACAATATAATCTAAAAAACTGAACTTGTCAATAGTAATTTACAAAATTATCCAATATTGTAAAACAATTCGTATCACTAATGTTTACGAATAAAAATAATAATATTATAAATTAATATAAAATGGTTTGATTTTTATAGTAAGATTGTATAAAAATACAATATATTTGGGTAATAAAACTAATAATTTTTAAATGCATTACAAACAAAATAAAGCTGATTACAAAAAAATGTTTTTGGATAAAAGTTAAGTGAATTTTGTATTAAATCAAAAAAGAAAGAAAAAAATGTTGAATTAGAAAGAAAAATATTATATAATAAATATGCAAGATTAAAATGAGAGGAGATAAACTAATGGAAAAAAGTTTCAGCGAAAGTTATAAACAAGCAGGAGTTGATGTAACAGCAGGATACAAATCAGTAGAACTAATGAAAGAAGCAGTAAAAAGCACTTATAACAAAAACGTAATATCAGATTTAGGAGGATTTGGGGGGCTTTTTGCCTTAAATGAAAAAGAAATGAAAGAACCAATTTTAGTTTCAGGTACAGATGGAGTAGGTACTAAATTAAAGTTGGCTTTTTTAATGAACAAACACGATACAATAGGACAAGACTGTGTTGCAATGTGTGTAAATGACATCATATGTTGTGGAGCAAAACCACTATTTTTCTTAGATTACATGGCACTAGGAAAAAACATACCAGAAGTAGTTGCAACAATAGTAAAAGGAGTTACAGATGGATGCAAAATGGCAGGATGTAGTTTAGTTGGAGGAGAAACAGCAGAAATGCCAGGCTTCTATCAACAAGGAGAATATGACTTAGCTGGATTTTGTGTAGGAGTTGTAGAAAAAGAAAAAATACTAAACAATAAAACAATTGAAGTTGGAGACAAAGTAATAGGAATTGCCTCATCTGGAGTTCACTCAAATGGATTTTCTTTAGTCAGAAAAATCTTCAATATAAATGAAGAAACAGTAAAAGAATATAAAGAAGAATTAGGAATGACATTAGGAGAAGCATTACTTACACCAACAAAAATTTATGTAAAAGCAATTTTAGAACTATTACAAAATGTAGAAGTAAAAGGAATTTCACATATCACAGGTGGAGGATTTTACGAAAACATACCAAGAATGTTAAGAGACGATATATCTATTGAAATAAAAAAAGACTCTTATCCAGTACCACCAATCTTCAAATTAATACAAAAAGCAGGAAATATAGAAGAAAGAGACATGTATAACACATTTAATATGGGAATTGGAATGGCAGTAATAGTAAAAAAAGAAGAAGCACAAAAAGCAATTGAAATCCTAGAAAAACAAGGCGAAAAGGCATATGAAATCGGAGAAATAGTAGAAATGAGACAAGAGGGACAGGTCTCAATTGTCTCAAAATAATAAAAAAAATATATAAACTTTTGAATTTTAATAAATGAGACAAGTAAGACCTGTCCCTCTTGTCTCAAAGTGGAGGATATAAATGGAAGTTAAAAGAATTTATGTAAAAAAGAAAGAACCTTTTAATGGAGAAGCAAAAGCATTACTTGCAGATTTTCAAGAAAATTTAAGTATAAAAACACTAAAAAACGTTATCATTTTGAATAGATATGATGTTCAAGGAGTTACAGAAGAAATTTTTGAACAAGCTAAAAATACAGTTTTTTCAGAGCCACAAGTAGATGAATGTTATGTAGAAGAATACCCATTTGAAAAACAAGATTACGTTTTTGGAGTAGAATATCTACCAGGTCAATTTGACCAAAGAGCAACAGCTTTAGAAGAATGTTTACAAATATTAGCAGGTGGAAATAGACCACTAGCTAGAACAGCTAAAATCTATGTTTTGCAAGGGGAAATAACTGAGCAAGAAGCTGAAAAAATTAAAAATTACATGATTAACCAAGTAGATTCTAAAGAATGCCTTTTAGAAAAACCAGAAAATTTAGAACAAAAAGCAGAAGTACCAGAGGATGTAGCAATTGTCACAGGATTTACTGAGATGACAAAACAAGATGCAGAAAAATTTTATCAAAAATATGGTTTTGCAATGGACTTTGCTGACCTAGAATTTTGTCAAAAATATTTTAGAGAAGAAGAAAAAAGAGACCCTACTTTAACAGAAATGAAAATGATAGATACATACTGGTCAGACCATTGTAGACATACAACATTTTTAACTAAGTTAGATGTATTAGACATCAAATGGGACTTATTACAAAAAGTTTATGAAGATTATTTAAAAGCAAGAGACACAGTTTATGAAAATAGAAAAGCAAAAGATATTTGCTTAATGGATATTGCAACAATTGCTGCAAAAGAACTAAAAAAAGCAGGATATTTAAAAGAATTAGACGAATCAGAAGAAATAAATGCTTGTAGCATTAAAGCAGAAATTTTAGTAGATGGAAAACCAGAAGAATACTTAATTATGTTTAAAAATGAGACACATAATCACCCAACAGAAATTGAACCATTTGGAGGAGCTGCAACTTGCCTAGGTGGTGCAATTCGTGACCCATTATCTGGTAGAGTTTATGTGTATCAAGCAATGCGTGTTACAGGTTGTGGAGACCCAAGAAAAACAATTGAACAAACATTGCCAAATAAATTGCCACAAAGAAAGCTAACAAATGAAGCAGCAAGAGGTTATAGCTCTTACGGAAATCAAATAGGACTTGCAACAGGACAAGTAGCAGAAATTTATCATGATGGATATGTAGCAAAACGTATGGAAATAGGAGCATTAGTAGGAGCAGCACCAAAAGAAAATGTAGTTCGCAAAAGACCAGTTCCTGGAGATATAGTTATTTTATTAGGTGGAAAAACTGGTAGAGACGGTTGTGGTGGTGCAACAGGTTCATCTAAAGCACATACAAGCGAATCTTTAACAACTTGTGGAGCAGAAGTGCAAAAAGGAAATGCACCAGAAGAAAGAAAAGTACAAAGATTATTTAGAAATCCTGAAGTTACAAAAATAATAAAAAGATGTAATGACTTTGGAGCAGGTGGAGTTTCTGTTGCCATTGGAGAATTAGCAGATGGATTAGAAATCAATTTAGATAAAGTACCTAAAAAATATGAAGGATTAGATGGAACAGAACTTGCAATATCAGAATCACAAGAAAGAATGGCAGTAGTAGTAAGCAAAGAAGATGCTGACAAATTAATTCAATTTGCACAAACAGAAAACTTAGAAGCAACAATAGTTGCCAAAGTAGTAGAAGAACCAAGAGTAAAAATCTATTGGAGAGGAAATCTAATTGTAAATATCACAAGAGAATTCCTAGACACAAATGGAGATGTAAAAAATGCAACAGTACAAGTAACAAAACCAGAAGAAGGAAAATCATATTTTAAAAAAGAAAAAGTAGAAAATATAAAATCTAAGTGGGAACAAACTATTAGTAACCTAAATTGTTGTTCACAAAAAGGATTGGTAGAACGTTTTGACAGCACAATTGGGTCAAATACAGTAATAATGCCATTTGGTGGAAAATATCAATTAACACCAAGCCAAGGAATGGTTGCAACAATACCAACATTGAAAGGATACACAAATAGTGGAACTATTATGACATATGGTTATAATCCATATTTAGCAAGTTGGAGTCCATTTCATGGAGCAATTTATGCAATTGTAGAATCTGTTTCAAAATATGTTGCATTAGGTGGAGATTACAAAAAAGCTTATTTAACATTACAAGAATATTTTGAAAAATTAAGAAATGAGCCAACACGTTGGGGTAAACCATTTGTAGCACTACTTCGGAGCATATTATGTACAAAAACAATTAAAAATAGCTGCAATTGGTGGAAAAGACAGTATGTCAGGTTCTTATAATGAATTAGATGTGCCACCAACATTAGTATCTTTCTGCATTGGAGAAGCAGACACAACAAAAGTTGTCTCAAATGAATTTAAGCAAAGTGGTTCAAAAGTTATGCTTTTGGAAACAAAAATGGGACAAGATGACATATTAGATTTTGAGGATTTAAAAGAAAATTATGAAATAATTCATAAATTAATAAATGATGGAAAAGTATTGTCTGTTAGCACAATGACAAATGGTGGAATAGCTGATAGTATAACAAAAAGTTGTATTGGAAATAAAATAGGTTTCCAAGCAGTTTCAAGTGAAATAGACTATTTCTATCCATATTATGGTTCATTTATAATTGAACTAAAAGAAGATGCAAATATAGAAAAACTATTATTAATAGGAAACACAATTAAAGAAGAAAAAATAGTTGTAAATGAAGAAACTATGGACTTAGAAGAATTAATAAAAATATGGCAAAAACCATTAGAAAAAGTATTCCCAACAAAAGTAGAGGAAAATAAAACAGCAAAAAATATTATGAGTAACAAAACTTGTACACTTACAAGAAAAATGCCAATTGCAAAACCACGTATTTTTATACCAGTATTTCCAGGAACAAACTGTGAATATGATGTGGCAAGAGCATTTGAAGATGCAGGTGGAATTACAAGTACAGTAGTATTTAAAAACTTAAAACCTGAAAACATAGCAGAGTCAATAGATATATTTGCAAAAGAAATTGAAAAAGCACAAATTATTATGATACCAGGTGGATTTAGTAGTGGAGACGAGCCAGATGGTTCAGGAAAATTCATAGGAGCAGTATTTAGAAATCCAAAACTAAAAGACTTAATACATAAACATTTATATGAGCAAGACGGATTAATGTTAGGAATTTGTAATGGTTTCCAAGCATTAGTAAAACTTCGGACTATTACCATATGGAGAAATTAAACAAATGGATGCAAATGCACCAACATTAACATTTAACACGATTTCAAGACATATGTCTAGAATGGTACAAACAAAAGTAGTATCTAAAATGTCTCCATGGTTTAGCAAAGTAGAATTAGGAGAACAATTTACTATTCCAATTTCTCATGGAGAGGGAAGATTTATTGTATCAGAAGAACTAGAAAAACAATTAATAGAAAATGGACAAATAGCTACACAATATGTAGATTTCCAAGGAAATGGAACATATGACATAGAATATAACCCAAATGGTTCAATAGATGCAATAGAGGGTATTACTAGCCCAGATGGTAGAATACTTGGAAAAATGGGACATTCTGAAAGATGTTATCGTGATATTATGAAAAATATGCCAGGTAGAAAAGACCAAAAGTTGTTTGAAGCTGGAGTAGATTATTATAGGATTTAGAAATAATTGGCATTTGGTGTTGATAGACTTCTTTTGAAATCAAATCAGCCAAATACCAATTCTTCTCGAAACTAAATGAGCATTATAAAAGGAGAGAAAAAAATGGAAAATAACAAATACATAACACCACTATCAGGTAGATATGCTAGTCAAGAAATGAATAGTTTATGGTCAAGTGACAGCAAATATTCTACTTGGAGAAAATTATGGGTAGCATTAGCAGAAACAGAAAAAGAATTAGGAATTGACATTACAGATGAACAAATTGAAGAAATGAAACAAAACATAAACAATATTGACTATGATATTGTAAGTAAAAGAGAAAAAGAATGTAGACATGATGTAATGGCACATGTGTATGAATTTGGGTTAAGATGCCCTAAAGCAAAGCCAATTATCCATTTAGGAGCAACTTCATGTTATGTTACAGATAACACAGACGTTATTTTAATGTCACAAGCATTAGAATTAGTTAAGCAAAAATTACTTATAGTTATAAGCAATTTAAAAGATTTTGCCATGAAAAATAAAAACGTTACTTGCTTAGGATATACACATTTCCAACCAGCACAATTAACAACAGTTGGAAAAAGAGCAACTTTATGGCTACAAGATTTAATTGAAGACTTAGAAGAATTAGAATTTGTACAAAGTCACATGAAATTACTAGGTTGTAAAGGAACAACAGGAACACAAGAAAGCTTTATGAAACTATTTAAAGACGAAGAAAAAGTAAAACAAATTGACGGAAAAATAGCAGAAAAAATGGGATTTGACAAAGTATATGCAGTATCTCGGACAAACATATACTAGAAAATTAGATAGTAGAGTTTTAAGTGTATTATCTCAAATTGCTGGGAGTTGTTCAAAATTTGCAAATGACATGAGACTATTACAACATGAAAAAGAATTAGAAGAACCATTTGAAAAAGGGCAAATAGGTTCATCAGCAATGGCATATAAAAGAAATCCAATGAGAAGTGAGAGAATAAATTCGCTTTCAAGACATGTTATGACATTAACAATGGATCCTATTATAACAGCATCAACACAATGGTTAGAAAGAACCCTAGATGACTCAGCAAACAAAAGAATTTGTGTACCAGAAAGCTTTTTAGCAGTAGATGCAATATTAATTTTATATGCAAATATTTCTAAGAATATTGTAGTATATGAAAATGTAATAAAAACAAACATGATGCAAGAACTTCCATTTATGGCAACAGAAGAAATATTAATGAATGCAGTATTAAAAGGTGGAGACAGACAAGAATTACATGAAAAAATAAGAATATATTCTATGGAAGCAGGAAAGCAAGTAAAAGAATTAGGAAAGCCAAATGACTTAGTAGATAGAATTGCACAAGACGAAACATTTGGTCTAACAAAAGAAGAAATAATGCAAGCATTAAATCCAGACCACTTATGTGGAAGAGCTCCAAAACAAGTAGAAGATTTTGTAGAAGAAAGAGTAAACCCAGTTTTAGAAAAATACAGAAATATAATCAAAGACACACAAATAGAAGTAAATGTATAAATGAGACAAGAGGGACAGGTCTGATTTGTCTCATATCTAAGGATGCAAGATATTGAACAAATAAATCATGATATTGATTTGTTTGACAAAAAGATATTTTCTTATGAAATAGGTAGTGTTAAACCAGATAAGCAAACATTTAAGACTGTATTAAATAAGGTTCAAATAATAGCAGATGAAACATTGTTTGTAGATGACCATGAAATAAATATAAAAAGAGCAGAAGAAGAGGGGATTCATGGAATTATATTTAAAAATGCAGAACAATTAAAACAAGAACTAATTGAAAGAAAAATTTTATAAAATGAGACAAATGAGACCTGTCCCTAGTGTCTCAAAAGAAAGGAAATTTAAGATATGAAAAAATGTTTATTGTTAGGTAATGGAGGACGTGAGGCAGTACTTGCAGAACAAATTGCAAAAGGATTTGAACTATATGCAATTTTGCCATATGCAAACCCATCTGTAGTAAAAGAGGCAGAAAAATCAAATGGAAAATATTTAATAGGAGACCCATTTGACAAAGAACTTGTTACAAAGTTTGTAAAAGAAAACGAAATAGAAGCCTGTGTTGTTAGCCAAGATAATTTATTGCAAGAAGGATTAATTGATTTAGCAAGAGAATTAGGGTTAAAAACATTTGGACCAACATCTAAAGGAGCTAAAGTAGAATGGAGTAAAACATATGCATTAGATATTGTTCAAAAATTAGCGCCAGAAATGATAATTAAAAACGAAGCAATTAGTAGTTTAGAACAATTAGAAGAAGTAATGAAAAATTATGAAGATGACAGCTTTGTAGTAAAACCAGAGGGACTAACAGGTGGAAAAGGCGTAAAAGTAGGTGGAATTCACTTTAAAGGAAAACAAGAAGGATATGAATATGCTAAATCTTGTTTAGAATCAGATGGTAGAGTTATTGTACAAGACAAAGTAGAGGGAAGAGAATTCACAGTAATGGCATTAACAGATGGAAAAAACATTGTAGTAACACCAACAACTTTTGACTATCCATATAGATTTGATGAGGACAAAGGACCAGGAACAGGTGGAATGGGATGTCTTAGTTTTGAAAATGGATTATTGCCATTTTTAGAGCAAAAAGATATTGACGAATGTAGTAAGCTAATTCAAGATACAATTCAATATGTAAATAAAGACAACTTAGAGTTTACAGGAGTAATTTATGGTGGATTTTTCAAATGCAAACAAGGAATTAGGTTCATTGAATTTAATGCAAGATTTGGTGACCCAGAAGCAATCAATGTATTAAACTCTTTAGAAACACCATTTAGTGAAGTAATGGAAAATATATGGACACAAAATTTATCAAAAGAAAACTGTAAATTCAAAAACAATTATACATTTACAGTTTATGTAGTAAGTCCAGATTATGCAATTAAGAAAAGTGACCCATGTACATTTACTTTAAATACAAAAGCAATATTAGAAAAAGGAGCTAAAATATATTTTGCAAGCACAAAACCAATAGAAAATGATAAATATCAATCAGTAGGAACATCAAGACTATTTGCAATCCACACAAGTGGAAACACATTAGAAGAAGCAAAACAAAAAGCATATTCTGCAATGGAAAACAACATAGATGAAAAACTAGATTATAGAAAAGACATAGGAGAAATATACGAACATTAAAAAAATAGGATTTGGGGACGGCCCCAAAATCCTACTAAATTTCATGTTGCACAAAACGATTTAGCACTTCAATTAGTTGAACTTTCTCAGCAGCTTGGACTTTTTCAGATAATGTTTTTGCATTATCTGTTGGAAGTACAGTAACTTTAGTTTGGCTAATAATATTGCCTTTGTCATATTCTTGATTTACAAAATGAATGGTTGCACCACTGTATTGTTCTTTTGCTTGAATGACAGCTTCGTGCACATGCATACCATGCATTCCTTTGCCACCGAATTTTGGAAGTAGCGAAGGATGGGTATTGATAATTGTATATTTGTCTAATAAGTTAGGGCCAATCATTTTTAAATATCCAGCAAGTACAATAAGGTCAATAGAATAATTACAAAGTAAATTTGATAATTCTAAGTCTCTTTTAGAAAAATCTTTACTTTGAATTGTATAAGTGTCTATGTTATTTTCTTTAGCTCTTTCAAGGGCATAAGCCTTAGGATTGTCAGATATAACTAAATCAATTTGTGCTTCTAGTTCATGATTTTTAATGCTATCAATTACAGCTTGCAAAGTAGAACCATTTCCAGAAGCAAAAACAACTAAATGATACATAAAATTACCTCCTATTGATAATATGGTATAATATTAATAGTAGTGTAACATTTATAAAAGATAAAGTCAAATCAGTTTGAAAAATAATTTTTAGAACTGTAAGTTACAATTTTCGATTAAAAAAGTCAATAAATTTTACATTAAAAGTTTTAGTTGAAAATTATAATGAAAAATTAGGAAGGAAGATAAAAATGTTTGATGAAATAAAAGAAGAATGTGGCGTATTTGGAATTTATTCTAAAGAAACAAAAGAAGATTTAATTGGACAAGTTTGTGTAGGTTTATCAGGATTGCAACACAGAGGAGAAGAAAGCTGTGGTGTTGCAATTAATGAAGACGGAATTATTCATTTTCATAAAGATATTGGACTTGTTTCAGAGGTTTTTACTAAAGAGGTACAAAGTACAATGCCACAAGGGAAGATGGCAATTGGCCATGTTCGCTATTCTACAACTGGAGAAAGTAAAAAGGAAAATGCACAACCAATGGTAGTTAGGCACAAAAAGGGTAATTTAGCAGTTGTCCACAATGGTAATATAGTAAATGCTTTAGAACTTAAAAGAGAATTAGAAGAACAAGGGGCAATTTTTACAACAACAAGTGATACAGAAATAATATGCCATGTTATTGTAAGGGAGAGACTTAAAACAGGTTCTATTGAAGAAGCAGTAAAAAACACTATGAAAATTATAAAAGGTGCATATTCACTTTTGATTCTATCTCCTCAAAAAATGATTGCAGTAAGAGACCCACAGGGATTTAAACCTCTTTGTATGGGGCATTTAGATGGTGATATTGTATTTGCTTCAGAAAGTTGTGCTTTAGATATTATGGGAGCTACTTTTGACCGTGACATTGAACCAGGAGAAGTAGTAACAGTGATGAATAACAAAATAAATAGCGAAAAATTTTTGCCAAATGAAAAAAAAGGAATGTGTGTATTTGAATATATTTATTTTGCTAGACCAGACTCTACAATTGATGGCATAAATGTCCATATTTTCCGTGAAAATGCAGGAAGATGTTTGGCAAGACAAATGCCAGTAGATGCAGACATTGTAGCAGGTGTTCCAGACTCTGGAAATGATGCAGCACTTGGATATTCTAAAGAATCAAAAATTCCATATGATATTGTATTTATCAAAAGCAAATATATAGGAAGAACTTTTATCCAAAATACACAAAATAAAAGGAAGAAATTAGTTAATCTAAAATTAAACCCATTGCATCACACAGTAAAAGGTAAAAAAATTGTTTTAGTAGATGACTCAATTGTAAGAGGGACAACGATAACAAGAATTATAAAAACATTAAAAGAGGCAGGAGCAAAAGAAGTACATATTAGAGTTGCAGCTCCACCATTTATTGGAATTTGCTATTTTGGAACAGATGTTGACAAACAAAAGAATTTAATTGCTTATGGAAAAACTGTTGAGCAAATTAGACAAGAAATAGGTGCAGATTCCTTAGAATTCTTGAGTTTAGACAGCTTAAAAGAAATTACTAAAGATTGTAAAGTAGATGGTTTTTGTGATGGATGTTTTACAGGTAAATATCCAATTGAAGTTCCAGATGAAATTGACAAAGACTGTTTTGAGAAAATAGATTTATAGGAATTAAATAGGATTTGGGGGCCGTCCCCAAATCCTATTTAAATTTTTTGCCTGTTAGCATTTCAAAAGCTTCTTTATATTTATTAGAAGTTGTTGTAATAACATCTTCTGGAATTGGAGTTCCAGCTTCTGGGTTATATCCTGTAGATTTTATCCAGTCACGAAGATATTGTTTATCAAAACTTTTTTGTCCTCTTCCTACTTGGTAGTCACTTGCTGGCCAAAATCTACTAGAATCTGGAGTTAGAACTTCGTCTCCAAGTACTAAAGTACCATTTTCGTCTATACCAAATTCAAATTTTGTGTCTGCAACAATAATTCCTTTTGTTAAGGCATATTTAGCACTTTTTTCATATACTTCAATAGCTGTTTTACGTAGGTTTTCGGCTAAATCTTTACCAATTAAATTACATACTTGTTCAAAAGAGATGTTTTCGTCATGTCCTTCTTGAGCTTTTGTAGTTGGTGTAAAGATTGGTTCTGGTAGTTTTTCAGATTCTTGTAGTCCTTGTGGTAAAGTAATACCACAAATTGTACCATCATTTTGATAGCTTTTCCAACCAGAACCTGTAATATATCCTCTTACAATACATTCAACAGGTATCATTTTTAATTTTTTAACTAACATACTTCTTCCGAGCAAATTCTTCTGTTTGAAATTCTCCTGGAAAATCTTTAATATCAGTAGATATAACATGGTTTGGAACAACACTTTTTAAAGAATCAAACCAAAATTTAGAAATTTGGTTTAAAACTTTTCCCTTTTCTGGAATAGGGCTTGGTAAGATATAATCAAAAGCAGAAACTCTATCAGAAACAACAAGAAGAAGCTTGTCATTGTCTACTTCATAAATTTCACGAACTTTACCACTACTAATTTTTTTCATATTTGTTACTTCCTTTCAAAAAATATTATTATATTCTAAATTATAATAGTTTGTATAATTTTTATAAAGCAACTCCAAGCTATATTATAATTTACTAGTTTCATAAATTGTTACTTATAAAAATTAATTTAATATTCCTTTTTATTCTGAAAGATATTTTTCGTATCCTATTTGTTGTAGTTTTTCATCTTTTTGAGATACAACGTCTTTTAAAGAATTTTTAAAGTCAGCAAGTTTTTTCTTAATATCTTCGTTTCCAACTGCTAAAATAGATGTAGCTAAGATACCTGCATTTTTTGCACCATTAATTGCAACTGTTGCAACAGGGATTCCAGATGGCATTTGAACAATGGAATATAAAGAATCAACACCACCTAAAGTTTTTGTATGAATTGGAATTCCAATTACAGGTACTGTTGGAACCATAGCTGCAAATACACCTGGTAAATGAGCAGCACCACCTGCTCCAGCAATTATAACTTTTACATTGTTTTGTTTTAGTTCTTCTGCATATTTGGTTGCTTTTTCTGGTGTACGATGAACAGAAAGGATTTTCATTTCATAAGAAATTCCCATTTGTTCTAAAAATTTAGCACAATCTTTCATTATAGGTAAGTCAGAATCACTTCCCATAATAATAGAAACATCAATGTTTTTCATAATTTTCCTCCTATTTTATTTTTTTTGCGACTTCCAATTTGAGAAATTATATCTCTAGAAGCTTTGTTAGCTAAGGCAAAAGTTTTATTAACAAAGTTGGTATTAATTTTATCACAATAAGCATATTGTTGTAAAGTTTTAGAAAAAAAGGCATCACCTGCACCAGATGAATCAACAATATCAACAATGGTTTCAGGAACTTTATTTATTACTTTAAGCTCATTTTGATCATAAAATAAGAAAGTAGCTCCATTTTTTCCTTTTGTTAAGACTAATAAATCGAAATGAAAAAGTTTGAAAAATTCAATTTCGTTTTTAATAGAAAATCTTTCAAATAATAAATTTGTAACATTGTTGTTTAGTTGAATGAAGTTAGCCATAGAGAAAAAAGATGTTAGATATTGTTTAGTAAAATGTTCAAAAAAACGTATATGTCCTATATCTAAACAAATTTTACAGTTAGATGGCATATTTTTCAAAAACTTTAAATTTATAGGTAAGAACTTGTCTAAAATAACATATAATTGCTTATTTTTTAATTCTTTTGGCAATTTGGTTGGTAAATTATCTGAAAATTTCATAGTGAATTCATTTGTTATGGGAGAATACCATGAATGGAGAATAGAGTTATCTTTTAAATTGCTATTTGGAATAATTATATTCATAATATTTGTTTTTTTATTTTCAGTTAAAACATAATTTGTGTTAATATTAGCTTTAGATAGTGATTGAATTGCAATATTACCTTCTTGGTCATTTCCTTTAGAACCAATAGCAAAACAGGTTTCACCCATAATGGCTAAATTGTATAAATCATTCCAATTACATCCACCACCATCTTGTTTTAATAAGTTAAGATTTTCATCATAGATTTTGTCTAAAATAATGTCACCATGAGAGATAAAAATTTTTTCTTTTTCCATAATAACCTCCACATATAAATGTATTATAATACAGAAATGTGAAAGAATCAATACTTTCAATAATTTAAGTAAAAATAAGTAAGTATTTACAATTTTATGTAAATGTGATAAAATAGAAACTGTATATTGAAAAAGAGAGGGATAAAAATGAGAAAAAGATATAGAGAAGTAGAAGGAAAAAGAATTCCAATAAAGAGATTAGAGGGATATACAGAAGAAATAAGTCAAGCTTTAGAAAAGCAACAAGCTTTAAAAGAATTAGGCGAATATAGCTCAGAGATTGATTTTGTTTTGACAGACTATAATAGAAAAAGTTGTGAAGAAACAATGATGGTAAAAGGTCTTAGAAAATCTTGCCAAGAAACAACAAATCGTAAAACACATACAGAGAATTTAACAAATATTGCAGTAATGATTGCAAAAGGAATAAATCAAAAAGAACATCAAAATAAACAAGTAGGATTAAATTATGAAATAATAAGTATTATGGGTAAACATCATGATATAGGACATACTTTTTCAGGACATAGTGGGGAGTGGTGGATATCTAATATTAAAGAAGATTATGGAATGGGGTATTATTGTCATAATGCATTAGGACCTAGAGAATTAATTTATACAAATCAAATTTACGATAAAATAATAGAAACTATAAAACAAAGACATCCTGAAATAGGAGAAAATAGAATAAACAGAATTAGAAAAAACTTATGGCTTATTATGGAGGGAATTAATTCGCATAATGGAGAAAGGTCAGAGTCAGAATATATTGCAAATAGCCAAAAAACAGAGAAAGATTTTGAAAGAGAAAATTTATATTGTCATACAAAAAAAGGATTTGACAAAGTGGTTGTTCCAGCTACACCAGAAGCAGCTTTAATGAGATTATGTGATAAAATTTCTTATATTCCTTATGATATGGTAGATGGTTTAAGAGAAGGATTTATTACAGGATTAAATGAAGAGTATAGAGTAGTTCTAAGAAAATTAGGGATTACAGATGAAGAAATAGAAGAGTGTGAATTGACAAGACATTATGAAAAAATTGCTAGAAAATTACAAGTACTTTTTATTAGTGATGTAATTCAAAATAGTACAGGTAACATTATTAAAATGTCAAGTAAAATGTCAAAATTACTACATGAATTAAGAAATATAAATAATAGGCAAATTGTAAATTTCACAGTTTTAAAAGAAGATAATGAAACTTATCCACCAGCTATTAGGAAGTTCATGAATATTTTTGGAAAAATTGCAGTAAAAGAAGGATTATTATTAGAATTAAGAAATGGAGAGATTTCAAAGGAAAAAAAGGAACAATTAATAAAAAAATATAAAGGAACTCCATATGAAGGATTTATTCAATATACTTGCAACACAAACCAAAGTGATTTTGAATATACAACAAAAATTATCGAAGAAGCAACTAAACAAAGTATTTTTGATGAACAAGAAAAAGCAAGAGAAATAGTAAATAAACGTGAGCCATTTGTTATCTCAAAAGATTTTTCAATTAAAGATAGAAGAATAAAAAGTTATGTGAATTATTATAAAAATAAAGATGTAAATCATTACACAGAAGAAGAAAAAGAACAAGATGTAAAAATTATGTTACAAAATATAAAAAATCCTAGAAGAAAAAGCTATTTGCATTTTAGTATGGATAAGAGAATAGTGTTGGAGTTGGGCTCAAAATACTTGGCAACATTAAATGATATTGAATTTATGGAATTACTTCGAGCAACTAAAATGGTAGATGACGATCAATATGCAAGTTTAACTAGAAAGTATAAAGACATTGATTTGAAAAAGGAATCTTATATACAAGAAAATTGGAAAAGTATTCAAAAAGAACAAGTAGAATCAGTTAATGTACAGGAAAAATAAAAAAAGTATAAATATAAAGTTAGGAGAAAAGAGATGAATATTAATTTAGAAATGGTTCAAGAGGATAAAAATTTATATAATAATTATATGAAAAATGCAATAGATCAAAGAAGCATTTTAATTAAACAAATGAGCGAATTAGAAGTAAAAAAAGAACTAGTTATTGATGAAGAAGAAATAGAAAGAATATATTATGAAATAACAAACATAGTTCATGAAATAAATTCATTAACTTTATTATTTGAAATTTCTAAATTAAATTTAGAAATTTCCGAATTACAAGAGCAAAGATTAAAAAATTTTATAACAGAAGAACAATATAGAGATGGTGTTGCAGAAATTGAGAAACAGAAAGAGCAGTTAGAATATTCGAAAGAAAATATGGAATTAGAAAACGAACAAGCTATTATCTTGAGTAATGAATTAGAGCAGGGGGAAGTGTCTGATCCAAGATATGAATTAGATAGAACTAATGATGAGAAAGAAGAATTAGAAAAAAAACAAACAGAAAGTTTTAAGGAACGATTAAATTTTGAAATAACTGCACAAATGCATGAAGAGATAATAAAAAGATATAAACAAGTAGAAGTAAAATTTACTAAAGAAAAAGAAGAACAGTATAAAGAATCTGGAATTGAATTTGATAGTATGGCATAAAAGATGTTTTGTATATAAAATTAAAAAACTTTTTAAAGAGATATAAATAAAAAAACGCATATCAAAATATATTTTTTGTATAATAAAAATACAGTTTCATAAAATTTTATAAAAGTATTTTGTAGAAAATGATAAAATTTTGTAAAATATATGAGGTGGATTTATAAATGAATGAATTAAAAAATAGAAGATATAAAGAAGTAGAACCTAAAGAAACTGTAAAAAGATTAAAAAAGATATTAAATGAAATAGGTATAAATGTTGAAGAAAACTGGAGTAAAAAGAGCAGTGTAGATACATATTCATTAAGGGTATGTGTTAAAGGAACAAACCTTGGACAAAATGGTAAAGGAATGACAAAAGAATTTGCTATGGCAAGTGGATATGCAGAATTTTTTGAAAGAATGCAAAATGGCCTTCTTAGATTTAGAATTGAAAAACCAACTAAAGAGTTACCATTTAGTATTTTTCCAGATGAAAAAGAAATATCAATAGAAGAATTAATGGAAAAGCCTAATAGTGTTTTAGAAAATATATTAGAAGCTAATAACTACAAAAGTAAAACAAAAGAAGAACAAATAAAATTTATAAAAGAAATATGTAATGAAAATTGTAAAATAGTAGAAAATGAAAAAAATTTATCTTTACCATATTACAGTGTAAAACATAAATGTATAGAGTATGTACCAAATATGATATTTGATTATAGATATGCTTCTAATGGTATGTGTGCAGGAAACTCGCCTGAAGAAGCATTAGTAGAAGGGATTTCAGAAATATTAGAAAGATATGTTGCCTTTGAAATTTTAAGAAAGAGATTAGTTTTACCAGAGATACCACAAAATTATATAGAAAACTTTCCAAAAGTAAAAGAAATGGTAGAAAAGCTAAAGAGAAATGAAGAATATTATTTTAGATTAGTTGATTGTTCATTAGGTGGCAAATATCCAGTAGCAGGATTATACATTTTAGAAAAGAATACAGGAAGATTTGGTTTTAAATTAGGAGCACATCCAGATTATGAAATTGCAATGGAAAGGTGTTTTACAGAAGCTGCTCAAGGAATGGATATTTATGAATATGCACAAAATTGTATATTTGACTTTTATGAGCAAGATGAAAAAGAAAGTAAAAATATAACAAAATTTGCATTATCAGATATGGCAGGAGTTCCATATCAAATATTAGGGGAAGAAACTAACTTTAAGTTTACACAAATGCCAGATGTATCAAATTTAGATAATAAAGCTATATTAAAAAAACTTGTAAATAATATTTTAGAAGAAGGAAGAGATATTTTAATAAGAGATGTATCTACTCTTGGATTTCCTACATTTAGAATTGCAATCCCAGGAATGAGTGAAATTGGTTATGACCCAAACTGTAAATATTTGAATTTGATGAATACAATGGATATTTTGTTAAAAAACTTTAGAAATATAACTTTAGACAATATAGAAGATGTAATTAAAATATTAGAAACAATAATATATGAAGTGGGTTATGAACAATTATCAATTTTTATTAATTTAAAAGATAACAGTATGTTACCATGTGAGCAAATTGGGTTAGGTGCAAAATATTTTTTAGCAATTGCATATATTATGAATGAACAATACAATGAAGCGGCAAAAATTTTGGAAGATTTGAATTTTCTTGCACAAAATATTATGCAAAATCCATTAGAGATTATAACAGTAAAATCTGTATATTATTATGCATCTGCTATGGATAAATTAAAAGAACATAAAAAAGCGATGTATTATATTGGTTTATTATTTAGTCCAGAAATTGTAGAGGCAATTGATATAAGCTTTAATGATAAAAGTAATATTTTTATGAATCATTATGCAATTACACCACATGATTATCCAGAAAATGATGACGTTTATTATTTACCTTTTATGAAAAAATTAAGAGAAGCACAAAGAGATAATGTAATTGATCAAATAAGAAATAAAGAAATATTTGAATAAAAAGAGTTGTAAAATTAATGGACAAAGATGTTTTTGTATGAATAGCATACAAAGGCATCTTTTTTAATATATATGTAATAGCAAATTTGGAAGGCGAACAAAGACGAGGCATAAAAAGAAATCTAAAGGGTCGAAAATTTTAATCATGCCTCTTTCTATAACATCAACATTTTGGAAGGAGTTTTATTAATTATGAAAAAAATAAAAATTAGGTTAATTATTGTTTTAGTAGTTGCTATTTTTTCTTTAAGTTATTTGGCTATGAATAAAGGAGAGCAATATATAGTTACAAATTCAGAAGTGGTAAGTAATAAAAAAATAGGTTGGGGAATAAAAAGAAATGATAATCATGAGCAACCAGATGTTGGAAGTAGCAACAAAAAAGTACTAGAAGAAAATGATGGGATTTGCTTAGGAAATCTAGAAAAAAAATATGTATATTTAACTTTTGATGAAGGATATGAAGCAGGATATACTCCTCAAATTTTAGAGACATTAAAAGAGAACCAAGTAAAAGCAACATTTTTCATTACAGCACACTATGTAAATTCACAGCCAGATTTAGTAAAGCAAATTATAGAAGAAGGACATATAATAGCAAACCATACTGTTTCACATAAGTCAATGCCAGACTTGACAGAAGAAAAAATTAAAACAGAAGTAATGGAATTACACCAAGTAATAAATGAAAAATTTAATTATGAAATGAAATATATAAGACCACCAAAAGGAGAATTTAGCGAAAAAACTTTGCAGATAATAAATCAATTAGGTTATAAAACTGTTATGTGGTCATTTGCATATGAAGACTGGAATGAAGACAAACAGCCAGATGAAGCATCTTCAAAAAAGAAGATATTAGACAATTTGCACAATGGAGAAGTTATGCTATTACATGGGAATTCAAAAACCAACACAAATATTTTAGATAGCATCATAAAAGAAGCAAAAAACATGGGATACGAATTCAAAAATTTGGATGAATTTGAGTAATGTCGTGTTGTGTTGGGGATGTCGCGTTGGGGACGTTTCCCTTGCTACCATTTTTATGTAGACTAAGGATGCTTTTTCTACGTAAGCTATATTAAATAACTCTTATAAGATATATTAAAATGTATTTTTAGTCTACATAAAAATGGTAGCAAGGGAAACGTCCCCAACGCGACATGAGAAAGGATAGAGGTATGAAAAAGAAAGGTTATAGAAAGATTGATAGGATTTTAGAGATGCCAAAAGAGGTATGTACAGATATTCCAAAGATAATTATTACAGGGTTTGATGAAATGATTATTGAGAATTTTAAAGGGATACTGGAGTATGAGGAGTTCTTTGTTAGGATTAACACACATATTGGAATTATCAATATCAATGGATTTAATTTGAATTTAGAGAACATGACAAATGATGATATTAAAGTGTCTGGAAAGATTGAGAGTATTGATATAGAAAGGACAGTCGAATGATAATAAAGATTTTATTTAGCTATATAATTGGATATTTAGGTGTTATTATAGAGGGGTATTACATAGAGCGATTTATTAATTTGTGTAGAAATAATAAAATTGCAATTTGGCATTTGAAAAGAAAAAATGAAATACAGTTGAATTTTAGAGTTGGAATTCGTGATTTTAAGCTTTTAAGAGAAATTGCCAAAAACACAAAATGTAAGGTGAAGATAACGAGCAAAAGAGGGCTTCCGTTTGTGTTACATCGTTATAAAAAAAGAAAAATCTTTTTTTTATTGTTAATTGTTATGGTTATTTTAACAATGTTATCCTCAAACTTTGTATGGAATGTGGATATTAGAGAGGAAAATGGGCAAGAATTAATAAATATTGAAAAAGATATTGATGAAGCAGGATTAAAAATAGGGCAGTGGAAATCAAAAGTAGATACTAAAGAAATTATTAATAAAATTAGATTGAAAAGAAAAGACATTGCATGGATGGGAATTGAACTAAAGGGAACAAATGCAATAGTTAAGGCCGTAAAGGCTGAGGAAAAGCCTAATATAATAGATGAAGAAGAATATTGTAGTATCATTTCTAATAAAGCAGGAATTATTACAAAAGTAAATGCACAAACAGGGACTGCAAGTGTAAAAGTAGGAGATACAGTAAATATAGGGGATACATTAATTAATGGGTGGATGGAAGGAAAATACACAGGAATTAGATATGTTCATGCAAAAGGAGAAGTTCAAGCAAAAGTGTGGCATACAAAATATAAGAATATTCCATATAATACTACGGAAAGAAGCAAAACAGGAAATATTCAAAATCAATATTCAATAAAATTAAATAATTTTAAAATAAATTTGTCTAAAGGGGTTTCAAAATTCAAAATTTATGATACAATAGAAGCAGAAAACAAAATGAAATTATTTTCAGACTTTTATTTGCCAATTTCAATTATCAAAACAACATATGAAGAGGCACAAGAAGAACAAAAAACATATGAAATAGAAGAAGCTAAAAACCTAGGGATACAGCAATTACAAGAAGAATTAGATAATGAAATTAAAGACAAAGAAATGATTGTAGGCAAAAATATTAATACTTACGAAAAAGAAGACAGTATTGATGTTTATGTTACATATGAAGTTTTAGAAAATATAGGGACTAATGAGAAAATTGTATTTTAAGGGAGGAAGAAAACAAAATGGAAGAAAGAAGCCTTAGAATAACTGGAGCAGACAAAACATTTTTTAATAAAATAACAAATACATTAACTAGAATTCTAATACCTACTAGAATTGGAATTAATGGAATGTTAATTTCAATGAAAAGAAATAATGTACTAAAAGCTTTCGAAAATTATCAAATAGATGATGAAAATTACAATAAAGAAGAAATGGAGAAAAAATATGACATAGCATATGAAGCTTATTTAGCTTCTTTAGATAAATATGTAATGGATTCTATTTATAAAAAAGTAAAAAACAATACTGCATCTGAATTTGAAAAAAATGCTTTATCTAGATATTATGAAGTAACAAGCCTAAAAGAAAGTGAATATATAGAATATAAATATAGAAAACAAAAATATTTGATGGAATTAGATTATGAGGGAATAAAAGTAGATAGCAAAGAAAAATTAAAAGAAAAATATAATAAATTCTATATATCTAAAATGGATTCTTTATACAAATCTATATTAAAAAACTATTCAATTAAAGTTGCAGACAATACAAGCAACTATGACTCTACAAAAGAATGGATTTATACAAAAATATTCCATACATTAGAAGAATACATACAAAATATATTATCATTAAAAATAGAAAGCAATTATGATGAAACAATAAAAGATGTAGTAGCTGAATATGAAAAATATGAAGCTTATGAAGTAGGAAAACTGGACACAAGAGATAATATAGAAAAAAATATGATTTTACTTCGGTATTAGTAGAAAGTTATTTACACATAGTTTGCCATTAATTGTTGCAGAACAATGTTATGAAAAATTATTAAAAGATGCAAGAATTTTAGTACAAGACACTAAAATGGCAGCAAAAAGGGAAAGAGCATATTCAATGCTAATAAACCTAATTGAAGACTATAATATCAAACTATTATCTACGAAAGTATATTGGGATTCTAGTAAAGAAAGAGACGAATACAAGCAATTTTGGAGTAAATACCAAGAACTAACAAAACTAAAAGAAACAGACTTTATGGAATATATCAAGCAAAAAGAAATATTATTTATTAAAGATGATATCAAAAAACTTTCAAGAGGAAAAACAGACTATTCTAAAATTTTAAAATACTACAAAAGAAAATTAGTAGATTATGAAGTAATGAAACAAATCAAAAATTCTTGCATTTCAAAAGGAAAATACATAAAAATTAAGGAAGTAGCATAATATGTATGAAATAATATACCAAGATATAGAAGAAAAAAAAGAATATGATGAAATAATAAAGAAAGTAATATCAAAATGTTTTAAAGAAGAAAATTTGGAAGATTCCAAATTATCCATTACGATTACTTTAACAACACCAGAACAAATCAAGCAAATAAACAAAACGTATAGGAATATCGATAAAGCAACAGATGTGCTTTCTTTTCCTATGTTCGAAAAAGATGAACTAGAAAAAAAAATAGCCCAAAATGATTTTATCCATGAAGACATTTTAGGTGACATTATAATTTCAATTGAAAAAGTAGAAGAGCAGGCAAAAGAATATGAGCATAGTTTTGAAAGAGAATTTAGTTACATGTTAGTTCATGGATTTTATCACTTAATGGGGTATGACCACATACAAGAAGAGGACAAGAAGCTAATGAGACAAAAAGAAGAAAATGTGTTATAGTGTCGCGTTGGGGACGTTTCTTTTGGGACATTTTTATGTTAAGTGAAACGTTTTTACAATAATGATATTCTAATTAACATAAAAATGTCCCAAAAGAAACGTCCCCAACGCGACACGATAAGAAGGGAGAATATAAGTTATGGGAAGTAAAAGAAGGAAGAAGAAAAATAGTAGTGGAACTAAAGCTTTAATCGGAATATTGGTTGTTTTAATTATTGCAGCAGGTGGAGTAATGGGATATAAAATTGTAAAAGATAAGAAAAATGAAAGTGAAAGTGTTTCAACTGGTGAGGATAATGTAATAACTACTGGAATAGAAGAAAAAAAAGTGCAAATTTTCAAAGGTAATGATAGACCAATTGCTGTTATGATAGATAATCATAAAGATGCTTGGCCACAAGCTGGTTTGCAAAAGGCATATATGGTTTATGAAATTATTGTAGAGGGTGGAGAAACAAGGCTAATGGCTTTATTTAAAGGTGCAGATGTAGATAAAATAGGGCCTGTTAGAAGTGCTAGACATTATTTTATAGATTATGCAATGGAAAATGATGCGATATATACGCATTTTGGTGAAAGCCCACAAGCAGATAGTGATATTAAAAAATATAGTGTTAATGAAATTGATGGGATTGCAGAAGATGGAACTACTTTTTCACGTGTAAAGGATAAAGCTTCTCCACATAATGCTGTAACAAGTATTGAAAAATTATTAAAATCTGCTAAAAATAAAAAATATAGAACAACATCAAATGAAAAAAGTGTATTAAATTATGTAACAGATGAAATAAATTTAGAAGATGGACAAGAGGCTGTTAGTGTAACAATTCCACATTCTGATTTACAGACTGTAAAATATCTTTATGATGAAGAGAACAAAGTATATGAAAGATATGCAAGAGGTAAAGAACAATCAGATTGGACTACAAAAGAACCAATTACAACTAAAAATATTATAATAACTTTTTGTGACAATTACACATTAACAGATAAAGAAAATAAGGGAAGACAAGGATTAAAAAATATAGGTACATTTGATGGTTATTATATTACAAATGGTAAAGCTGTTAAAATTAAATGTATTAAAAATGCTAGAAATGAAAAAACTAAGTATCAAGATTTAGAAGGAAATGAAATAAAAGTAAATGATGGAAATACTTTTGTAAACATTTGCCCAACAAATGCAAAAGTAATTTTAGAAGAACCAGCACAATAAGTAAGTACTTTTACATGGGACAAAAAATTTGATGAGATGATGTATTTTGACTCTGTCCCAAAATACATCAAAGGAAGAAAGGGGTGAAGTTTATGCAAATTTATGATACTACAAATAGATTAGCACAAGAGATTAAGCAGTCTGAGGAATATGTGAATTATAAAATGGCAAAACAAGCTTTAAATTTGAATTCTAGTTTAAAAGAGAAAATGGCACAGTTTGAACAAAAAAGATATGAAACACAGTTAATGGCTATGCAAACAGGAAAACAAGATGAAGAAAAAATGAAAGAAATGCAAAATTTGTATGCAGAATTAGTAGAAATCGATGAAGCTAAGAAATTTTTTGAAGCAGAAACTAAGTTTAATATTATGATTGCTGATATTAATAAAATTATTGGAGAAGCTATTCGTGATGTTATATAGTATATTTTAAACTTTTAAAAAAGTAATAATAATGGATTGTAAGTTTTAGTTTTTGAGTTATGACAAAATATATAGGAGTAGTAAAAATGGATTTTGTTATAATAGTAGTTGTAATTTTAATTTCAATAATTGTACTAAAATATATTTTGGGTTGTAAGCTAAAAGAATTAAAACATATTGGAGAAGATGAAGAATTAGATAACTTAGCAAAAGCATATCCAAGTAATATAGAAATGTGCAAAGAGTATCTTAAAAAACTAAAAAATGAAAAAGTTAAAATAGAAGAAAGCCAAGGAGCAGAGGCAAGTTTGTATATAGCAATTAGTAATAAAATTTTAATTGCAAATATTCAAAAAAGTTATACTAGAATTCAAACAATCGCTCATGAATGCTTGCATTCTGTTCAAAATAAGAGAATTTTATTATTTAATTTTATTTTTTCAAACATATATATTTTATATTTTCTAATAATTGCAGTTTTATTAGTTTTTAAAATGTTGCCATATAAAATGCTATTTATAAGTATTTTCTTGATTTTAAGTTTAGTTTATTATATGGTTAGAATTTTCTTGGAAAATGATGCTATGATAAAAGCGAGGTATTTAGCAAAAGAGTATATGGAAGAAAAAAAAATATCTTCACCAAATGAAATTGAAAAGCTAGTTGCAGGTTTTGACAAAATTAATAAAGTGGGTATGCCATTTATACATTATCATTTTTTTGTAGGTATAATGGTCAAATTATTAATTTTAACAGTTTTGTGTTGGATATTATAAAAGCGAAAATTATAATAATTTTCGCTTTTTTTGATGTTATAGGAAAAATCTCCGATTTTCCCATAACATCAACACATTCTATACAAATTTGCTAAAGTAAATTTGAAAGGTGACAAAAATGGAGTATGTAGAGTAATTTAAAAAGTCAAAAGATTTTAAATTACCTTACATACTCCGTTTTTTGTGTTATAGGAAATCTCCAATTTTTCTATAACATATTATTAATCTTTTTTGTTTTCTAACAACAAATTTAATACTTTGGGATAAATATTATTTGCATTTTGCTTCCAATTATCCACAATACGTTTAGCTCTATCTCTAGAACCCGCATAGGTTTTTACTTCAAATATTGTATCATTATTTTCAACAATTTTACATTTTACAATATACTCGTTTTCGCTTTTAGGTGTGAATTCTGCAATAACAGAAGATTCTTCTTCTATACTTGAAAATACTTTCGCAAAAACGTTGTCAGCTTTTAATTTTGTAATACCAGGCAATACAGCTTTTGTAAGAATATATGCATTTTTCCCTTCAGAGGTGATTCTAATTAAAGGTTCTTCTTCTTTTGTATATGTACCTACTAAATTGGAATCTATTAAATCTGTTAATACTTGTTTAAAGTAAAAATAGTTAATATTATTAATAGAAGAAATGATTTCAAACAGATTGTCTTGCCTAATTTCTCCATTTATAAGATTTAATATATATAAGATTAACACCTTATTTTCAGCCAAAGTAGTAGTATTATCTGAATTTGAACTCATATTCAATAGCACTCCTTACTTTGATAATTTGTTTTGATTATATCATATTTTATAGGAAAAGTAAAACAAAATTAAAAAATACCATTCCTATTTGAAGAATGGTTATTTTATTCCTTGGATGGATTGTATTGAAAAATGTGTTCTAGAATCATTTGCAGATCCTGAATTAACAATTCTTATTGTTTTATCATCTTTAAAGTTTATATTAACAGTGCTGAAAAATGGGCCACCAGCAGAATTTAATGTGAAATCAACTCGTTGAGGATTATTAGGATAATCAATTATATTAACGGGAATTAATAAAGTATTAATATATCCTGTTTTATTTTCATAATAGTTTCCAAATGTAAATAATAAAAATTCATAATCATTTACAGAGTTTTCTAATTGAATTTCTTGATTTTTAAATTCAAATGTTGTTGATGTTTCTATTAGTACCATTTCTTTTAATAGTTCTGTTCCTGTAAATAAATGTTCTTGAATTTTCTTTTCTATATATTTATCTAATTCTTCCATTGTTAAAGTTACTTGTGAATCACTAGCAACTTTTATGGAACTATATAAATCATCTAAGTCTTTTTCTTCTTTTTCAGCACCTTTTTGATATTCTTCTTTTGCATGATAAGTTTTTTCTAAAAGTCCATTTTCTCCTACCAAAAGGCTAATACTAATGCCAGCAAGTATTAGTAAAATAATAATTGTTATAATTAGAGCAATTAGTGTAATTCCTGTATTTTGTTTTCTTATATTTATTTTCATAAATTTTCCTTTCTTTTGTAAATCATTTAAATTATATAATATTAATCTGAATATAGCAAGTATTATATGTTAATCTTTCTACACATTGAAAATACTCAATTCTTATTTTCTAAGAAAATTTCAAGACTTTGATTTTTCTAAGATAAAAAATTTTTAGCAATAGACATACAAGTATTAAAAATAAATTATTGAAAAAATTCAAATTAGTGATATAATAACAAAAAGAAGAATAAGATAAAAGTTGAAAATTTAAGTATATTCAACTAGATTTGTAAGAGGAAAGGAATGTTAAAAAATGAAAAAGGGAAAAGTTATTTTAGTAGGAACTGGTTTTGTAGGTATGAGTATGGCATATTCTATGTTAAATCAAGGAGGTATTTCAGAGCTTGTTTTAATTGATATTAATAAAGAAAAGACAGTTGGAGAAGAAATGGATTTGTTACATGGTTTGCCATATGCTCCACAAAAGATGGTAATTAAAGCAGGAGATTATGCAGATTGCAAAGATGCAGAAGTAGTAGTAATTACAGCAGGAGTAGCACAAACTCCAGGCCAAACAAGATTAGAATTAGCAGAAGTAAATACTAAAATTATGAAACAAATAACAAGTTCCATCATGGAAAGTGGTTTTAATGGAATTATAGTAGTAGCAAGTAATCCAGTAGATTTAATGGCATATGTAGTTTGGAAAGTTTCAGGTCTTCCAAAAAATCAAGTTATTGGATCAGGAACAGTGCTAGATACAGCAAGGCTTCGTTACTTAATGGCAGACTATTTAGAGATATCTAGCAAAAATGTTCATGCATATATTATGGGAGAACATGGGGATTCTTCCTTTGTACCATGGGATCATGCATATGTAGGATGTAAAAAAATAAAAGATATTATAAAAGATAATAATCATCCAATAGAAGATTTGAAAAAAATCCATGAAAATGTAGTGAATGCAGCTTATGAAATAATTGAAAAGAAAAAGGCTACTTACTATGGTATTGGTATGGCTTTAAATAGATTAGTAAAAGCAATTATTAACAATGAAAACGCAATTTTAACAGTTTCTACTTACTTGGAAAATCAATACGGACAAAATGATATATACATAGGGGTACCAGCAATTATTAATAAAAATGGAGTAAGAGAATTAATAGAATTAAATTTAAATGAATATGAACAAGAAAAATTGGATAATAGTTGCAAAATAATAAAAGAAATGAGAGAACAAGGAATTGAAGAGATTATAAACAATTTACGTTAAGTAGATCATTAAACTTTTTCATCATATTCTCCGAAAATAATTATTTTCTTGATTTTATAATATGGTTTGTGATATAGTGAGCAAAAGAACACGTATAATAAAAATATTTTATTTTTAGAAATTATTGAAGAACTATTATGAGCAAATAATAAATAATTTAAGATGGAGGATTCAAAAGATGAATAAGATTAAAAGTACAAAAGGTATAACGTTAATATCTCTTGTGGTAACAATTATAATTCTTTTAATACTATCAGGAGTAGCAATTGCAACCTTGATGGGGAATAATAGTTTAATAAATAAAGCAAATAATGCAAAGATCGAAACAGAGATAACAAGTATAAAAGAAGAAATACAAACTGAAATATTAAGTGAACAAGCAGGGAATCAAGGAAGTATATCTGATAGTTCATTAAAAACAATATTAGAAAAGTATGGAACACTATCAGAAGAAGAAAAATTAATAGATAAAACATTAACCACAACAAAAGGAAATCATGAAATAAAAGTAGCAGATATATTTAATGGAACAACAGTAAAAGATGCACCATTAAAACCATATGTTCTAGAAGAAACAATGGGAGGAGCAAATTCACCAAATATCAGTGGGTTTAATGTAGAGAATACATATTACGTAACATGGAAAACAACAGCTCCATATCAGATAAATGAAACAAATACAATAAATAATGCACCTCCAAGTGGTTGGTCTAATTATAATGGAAAAGAATGGGCAAATATAAAAACTACAGGTGGAGGAAATGACTGTTATTGGGTATGGATACCAAGATATGCCTATAAAGTGCCAACAAGAGGTAACACAGCACAAACAATAGAAATAGCATTTTTAAGAGATACAGGAAGTACAATAGATGATGTAATAGATGAAACTAAAAAAACAGAAATAGAAACAGCAGGAGGATTTAAAACAACTGCAACACCAGGAAATTGGGTAATTCATCCAGCATTCACAAATGCAGGAAATGGAGAATTTGGAGAACTAACAGGAATATGGGTAGCAAAATACGAGGCAAGTAGTAGTAATGTAAGTACAATTAATTTAGAAAATGGAATATTAACAGGAGATACTAGTTCATTAGTTGGAACAGGTGGAGGAATATATACTAGTTTACAGGTAAGAGTAAAACCAAATGTAACAAGTTGGAGAGGAATAAATGTAAATGGTATATTTGAAGTATGTCAAAATCTAACAAAAACGGTAACAATAAATGGAGTTCCAATAAAAAATTCACTAGCAGATACAACAAATTTAGATTCACACTTGATGAAAAATACAGAATGGGGAGCAGTAGCATATTTAAGTATGAGTGTATATGGAAAGAATGGTAAAGTATGGAATAATCCATATTATAATGGTACAATAAATTATTCACCAATAACAGGATTAGCAGGAAAAACAGAGACACAAACAAATAATGGTACTACAACAGATTTATATAAATACAATACAACAGAAGGAGTAAATGCAAGTACAACAGGAAATGTATATGGAATATATGATATGGCAGGAGGAGCATGGGAATATACAGCAGGATGTTTAAGTGAAATAACAGCAAATACAAATTATACAACACTTGCAAGTGCAGATCCAAAATATAAAGATGTATATTTAGGAACTTCAGAGGATAGAAATACCAATTATGATGTAAATAGTAGGAAATATGGAGATGCAGTATATGAAACTTCTAATTTTGGCGATCACATTACTGGTAGTTGGAACGCTAGTTACTCTTACTTTCCTGTTTCTAGCTATCCAGTATTCGCACGTGGAGGTCGTG
The DNA here is from genome assembly GCA_948468045.1 of uncultured Clostridium sp. Lineage (GTDB taxonomy): Bacteria > Bacillota > Clostridia > TANB77 > CAG-508 > CAG-269. The sequence goes on from CAOKGO010000010.1 coordinate 33,122, forward strand.
CTGTCGATGGCGAATATGCATGTGTGTTTGCATTTTCCAGTGACATAGGTCAACCTAACACTAGCAGTAGTTTTCGTCCAGTAGTACTTAGTTTTAAACCGTAACTTTGTTACTTGATACAAAGAATATGTAAATAAATATAATCTAAAATGGGGAATTGTTATAGATTATAATAAAAATAATAGACATTTAATGGTATAAATAACAATTAATTTAGCCTTGCTATGTTATAGTATACATACAATTGGTAAATAGTCAGATAAAATAAAAATACTACACATTTGCTTAGCAGAGCGATGTGTAGTTTAACTATATTAGGTCACCACATAGTTTTTATAGGTTTTATGAAGAGAGAGTACAAATGAAGAAAAATAAAAAACATAGGAGGAGAATAGAAATGAGAGGTATTAGAGGAATTACATTAATTGCATTGGTCATTACAATAATAGTATTATTGATATTAGCAGGAGTAAACATTTAAAATAACAATGCAGTAATATCAATACTTTCAAAGATTGATACTACTGCATTGTTACCCTTTTGTTACCCACTGAATAAGTCGTAATAGGTTTTACTAAAAAATTTTTATATTTAACATAAATAAAATACAAGAATTTTTTAGATTATATAACAAATATCTTCAAAAATATAAGAAATTATAGAATTTTATGTTATAATGGAAATGCATCTAAATATTTGGCACATAATAAAGATAGAAAAAGGAGATTTTTAAATATGAATAATTTTCCAACCACTGGCTGGAAAATTGAGTTGGACTAATTTATGCGAAATACTAACAATAAGTAATGAATTGGAAAGAGATTTTTATATAGCAGAAGCAAGCAAAGAAAAATGGAGTAAAAGAACTTTAAGACGCCAAATAGAAAGTGGACTTTTTCTAAAATTAGCAGACTTTTTACTTGAGTTAGGAAAAGGATTTACATTTGTAGGGCGTCAATATCCTATACATATAGGAAATGATTTTTATCATGCTGATTTAGTATTTTACCATAGAATATTAAAATGTTTTGTTATTATTGATTTAAAGATTAACAAAGTAAAACATGAAGATATACGGACAAATGAATATGTATATGGGATATTTTGCAACAGAAGAAAATGAAATAGATGATAATCCACCTATTGTTATAATTCTTACAAGAAATAATAATGAACTGGTTGTAGAATATGCAACCTATAATATGGATACAAATTTGTTCGTTTCAAAATATGAATTATACCTACCAAATAAAGAAGAACTAAAAAAATTAGTTGATAAGATAATAAATGAAGATAAATAATTGAAATATAATTAATTATGGAGGTAAAGTATGTCAGAAGAATATAATACTTTAGAATATTATAATAAAAATGCAAAAATATATTGTGAACAAACATTAGTTGGTAATTTGAAAGAAAATTATGATAGATTTTTAAAACAATTGCAACCTAATTCATATATTTTGGATTTTGGATGTGGTTCAGGAAGAGATAGTAAATATTTTATAGATAATGGTTACAAAGTTAAAGCAATAGATGGCTCAGAAGAAATGTGCAAGTTTGCTAAACAATATATAAGTCAAGATGTAAATTGTATGAAATTTGAAGAACTAAATGATATAGAGGCTTATGAAGGTATATGGGCTTGCTCTTCAATACTTCATGTAGAAAAAAATAATTTGTTGAATGTGCTTATTAAAATGATAAATGCTTTAAAAACGAATGGAATAATATATACTTCTTTCAAAATAGGAACAGGATATGAAATAAAGGAAAATAAGTATTACAATTACTTAACAAAAGATGAAATGATTCAAATATTAGATAAGACAAGGAAGAATGTTAAACTTATTGATTATTTTGAAACTATTCCAAGTACGAAGAGAAAAGCTCAAAATACAATTTGGGGTAATTTTATTATAAAAAAATTTGAATAACTATAAAATAATAAATAAAGTTATACAAAAAAAGTTACTTTTTTACATATTATAAATTTGTTACCCTTTTGTTACCCACCACATAGTTTTCATTAGGTCTTATTAAAGGGAAGAATAAATGTAAAAAATGATAAAACAAAGGAGGAGAGCTGGAATGATAGATACTAAAGGAATTACATTGATAGTATTAATTATTACAATCGTGGTATTATTGATACTAGCAGGAGTAACAATTGCAACCTTAAGAGGAAGAACAAATAAAAATTGCATATAGTGGTGTTATGGCTAAAAACTTAGCAACAGGCGAAGTTTTAACAGAAGATCTAAATGAAGAATTTAAAAGAAATAGTACAAATGCAAAAGCAGAGTTACAAGAAAATGGAGATATAAAAGTAACATTTAGTGAAACCTTAAATCAATATATAATAGATAAAAACGGAAAAATAACAAGATTAGATGAAAAAGAAGAAACAGAACCACCTGAAGATGGTTCATATGATATAAAAAAACATGTAAATTCTCCAAAGCTAGTTACAGGAATGACAAAAATAATGTTTACAGAGCCAAGTAACACAGAAAAAGGTCAAACAATAAAAGATGGAGAAAGTGGATTTAATAATAAAAATTGGTATGACTATTATGATAAAAAATGGGCAAATGTAGAAACAGAAGATGGGTCTATGTGGGTATGGATACCAAGGTTTGCATATAAAATAAAGTACAATGATAGCAATGATAAATCAAAAGGTGGAACATTTGATGTTAAATTTTTAATAGATACAACAGATGAATATTATGATGAAAGTGGAAATAAACAAACAGCTAAAAGAGTAAAGACAAGTACGGAAGTAGCAGATACAGCAAATAATTACTATGTACATCCAGGATTTACAAATGAAACAAGTATCAACTTTAGAAATGGTGGTTGGGATAAAGAATTAGAAGGAATATGGGTAGCAAAATTTGAAGCAAGCTATGCTAGTTCAAATGGGAATAGAGCACCTGTAAAACCAAGTAGCCAAAATTATACACAAATAATAGGATGGACAACGGCAGTAGAAAGAGGAAATACGAGTGATGGCAATGAACAATCAAGAAACTGGTTAGATGGAATATATGGAGAAAAAACAACATCAATAAAATATCCAACATTTCAAGGGATAGGTTATGGAATGAATTATATAGATCACAATGATAGTTTTAATATAGCAAAAAGTCTTACAGAAAATGATAATATTTATGGTTTTACTATTGAGACAGATAGCCATTTAATGAAAGACAGCGAGTGGGGAGCAGTAGCATATCTTCGGACAATCACAATATGGACTAAATGGAACAGAGATAGCAACAAATAATATAAACTTAAATAGTGGAAATAGAAAAAGAACACAAACAGCAGGCAAAATTGGTGTAGATAGTGTTTATGCAGTAACAGGAGTGACAGAGGGAATAGAAAAAGGAAACGAAAAAATAGTAACAGAAAATACAATAACAACTGTAAAAACAACAATTGGGAACACACCAATAGATGGTGTATATGCATGGAATCAATTAACAGGACAAAAGGCAAGTTCAAGTGGAAATATTTATGGAATATATGATTTAAGCGGAGGCTGCTGGGAAAGAACAACAGGATATGTGGCAAATGGGCATTCTAGCTTAAAAACATATGGTGCAAGTTTGGCGTATAATGGAAATACATTAGAAACAGAAAGTACAAAATATACAACAGTTTATAGTCATGATACAGATAAAGACAATAATAAAATAACTAATATAGACACTAATTTGAATATAGCAGGAACTGCAAATTACTTAAAGAATACAAAAATATATGGAAATGCAATTTATGAAACTTCAACATATGGAAGTAATAATACATCATGGAATGGAGAATATTCTAATTTTTATCGGATTATATTATCCATTTTCAGTTCGTGGAAGTAAGTGGAATTATAATGATGGTGCAGGTTTATTCTGTTTTAGTCGTGCTAATGGGAACAACAATTTTGGATTTGGTTTTCGTGCAGTGTTAGTTGCAGAATAAAATAAAAAAAGCAATTTTCGCGGGCGAACAAAGACGTGGCATGAAAAGTTATCTAAAAGGTTATAAAATTTTAATTATGCCACTTTTGTTCTATTATAGTAAAATCTTCGATTTTCCTATAACATCAATATAAATTAATTAAAAAAGATAAGCTAGCAATACAATATCTTAATAAAAAATAAAAATGAAAAAATTTTTTGCAATTAGTAATAAATTTGTAAAAATGTGTTGACACAAGCCCAAAAGCGTTGTATAATAGATAAGCATGAATTATGCGTTGAAACCAAATGTGGCTACATTCTTACGGAAGTAAGAAATGGAGGGAACTTTGGTGGAGTATGTTATGGCAAAGACCAGGCGGTAAGAAATGTGCTTATCCCAAAATTATCATGCAATTTTTGGGTTTTTATAAAGGTGATATTCAAAACACCAGGGTACGTTTTAGCTTGCCAAGGTAATTTGAATAGCAACAATGCTATTTACAATTAAAACAGTTATTCATAAATATTTCAACAAAATGAATAACTAAGGGGAAAAAGAACCCCTAACTATAAAAAAAAGGAGGGAAAATTACAATGGCAAACACAATAGCAACAAGTGAAAAAATCAGAATAAGACTAAAAGCTTATGACCATGAAGTTTTAGAACAGTCTGCTGTAAAGATAGTAGATACTGCTAAAAAAACAGGAGCAAAGGTTTCAGGTCCTATTCCATTACCAACAAAAAAAGAAGTCGTAACAATCTTACGTTCTCCACACAAATACAAAGACTCAAGAGAACAATTTGAAATGAGAACACATAAAAGAGTAATCGACATATTGTATCCAACACAAAAAACAGTTGATAGCCTAATGAAATTAGAATTACCAGCTGGTGTTGATATAGAAATTAAACTATAATGTGAAGCTGCAAACAGCCTCAAAAACCATGCTGAAAGTATTCAGCCAATAGTATATAGGAGGGAAAGAAAAAATGAAAAAAGGAATTATCGGTAAAAAGATTGGTATGACACAAATCTTTGACGAAAAAGGAAATGTAATTCCTGTAACCGTAATTGAAACAGCAGGAAATATCGTATCACAAATCAAAACAATGGATTGTGATGGATATGAAGCAATTCAATTAGGATATGGGGAAATAAAAGATAAACATATTAATAAACCAGAAGCAGGACATTTTGCAAAAGCAAAACTTGCTAACAAAAAACACTTAAGAGAATTTAAAGTAGATTCTATCGAAAACTACAAAGTAGGAGACGAAGTAAAAGCAGACATCTTTGTAGCAGGAGAAAAAGTGGATATACAAGGAACATCAAAAGGTAAAGGTTTCCAAGGTGTTATCAAAAGACATGGACAACACAGAGGACCAATGGGACATGGTTCTATGTATCATAGAAGACCAGGTTCAATGGGAGCTACATCAACACCAGGTAGAGTATTTAAAGGTAAAAAATTGCCAGGACACATGGGAAGAATTACAGTTACAATCCAAAACTTAGATGTAGTAAAAGTTGACATGGACAAAAATGTAATTTTAGTAAAAGGTAGTGTTCCAGGAGCAAAAGGAGCTATCCTAAAAGTAAAATCAGCTGTAAAGGCTATTAATTAGAGGAAAGGAGGAATACAAAAATGCCAAAAGTAGACGTATACGATTTAAAAGGTAAAAAAGTAAGTGATATAGAATTAGCAGATAGTGTATTTGGAATTGAACCAAATGAAAATATTGTACATAGTGTACTTGTAAATTATTTAGCTAATCAAAGACAAGGTACACAAAGTACTAAAACAAGAGCAGAAGTTTCTGGTGGTGGTAGAAAACCATGGAGACAAAAAGGAACAGGTAGAGCAAGACAAGGTTCAACAAGAAGCCCACAATGGATTAAAGGTGGTATTGCTTTAGGACCAAAACCTCGTTCTTATAGATACACAGTTAATAAAAAAGAAAGAAGATTGGCAATAAAATCAATCTTAAGTTCTAAAGTATTAGAAAAAGAATTAACAGTAGTAGATAAATTAGAATTAAAAGAAATCAAAACAAAAACAATGGAAAAAGCATTGAGTGACTTAAAAGTTGAAGGAAAAACATTAATCGTTCTTCCAGAAAACAACAAAAATGTTTATATGTCATCAAGAAACATCGAAGGAGTAAAAACTATTGTATTAAACAATATTAATGTATTTGATTTATTAAAATATACAAATCTAATTTTATCAGTAGACACTGTTAAAAAATTAGAGGAGGTGTACGCATAGTATGAAACCAGAAGAAATAATAATAGCACCAGTTGTTACAGAAAAAAGTAATGACGAATTACAAGAAGGTAAATACACTTTCAAAGTAAATAAAAAAGCAACAAAAGTTGAAATAGCAAATGCTGTTGAAAAACTTTTTGAAGTAAAAGTATTAAAAGTAAATACTATGAATGTTAATGGAAAAAAGAAAAGAGTAGGATACCATGTAGGAAGAACATCAGATTGGAAAAAAGCAATTGTTACAATTGATACAAACCCACAAGAAACATCTTACTTAGCAAAAGGTGGAAAAACAACAAAAGTTTCTAAAAAATACAAAGATAGTATTGAAGAATTTATGGGAGCTTAGAAATTGCTAAGCTAGAAAGAATGTGATTATTATGGATGATACTGAAAAAGAATTTGAAATTAAGGAAGAAAGACGTAGACGAAAAAAGAAATTGAGTTTCGTAAAGAAATAGATGCTAGAGGAATTTTAAGTGAAGATAGAACAAAAAAAGAAACAGAAATGAGTACGATTCAATATTTATCAAAAGCAGATGGAAAGAGAGCAATAAGAAAGATAATTGGGCATCCAATAATAATGTTTTCAACAGAAAAAATTTTTCATTGTGATAGACCAGTAGAAAAAATACAATATTTAGGTACATATTATGAAAAAAACAAGCTAAAACAGAAAAAAAGTAAAAAAAGTAAAGAACATGAAGAAAGATAAAATTATCGGGAAAGTCCCGGAAAATAAAGAATATCTGCCATGCGGAGCAGGAAAAAATCCGTAAATATGCGAAATAGAGGATTTAGCAAAAACAAGTATTACTAGGAAACGAGCGAAAAATCCACAGGAGTACGTTTGTACTTCGAGGAATTTTGAGCGAAGTTTGACAACATAAGACGAAGTTTTTCATAAATCTGAGAAAGGAATGATATAAAATGGGAATGAAACACTTCAAACCCTATACACCATCAAGAAGAAATATGACAGTTTCAGACTTTGGAGAAATCACAAAGAAAACTCCTGAAAAATCTTTATTAGCAAAGAAAAAGAAAAATGCAGGAAGAAACTCATATGGTAGAATTACAGTAAGACACCAAGGTGGTGGAAATAGACAAAAATATAGAATAATAGATTTTAAAAGAAGAAAAGATGATATGCAAGCAACAGTAATTGGAATTGAATATGATCCAAACAGAAGTGCAAACATTGCATTAATTCAATACGAAGATGGAGAAAAAGCATATATTTTAGCTCCACAAGGATTAAAAGATGGAGATAAAGTAGTATCTGGAGAAAAAGCAGATATTAAGCCAGGAAACTGTATGCCAATTAATTCTATACCAGTAGGTACATTAATTCATAATATTGAATTAAATCCAAAACAAGGTGGAAAATTAGTAAAAGCTGCAGGTCAAAGTGCACAATTAATGGCTAAAGAGGGAAAATATGCTCATGTAAGATTACCATCTGGAGAAATGAGATTAATTTTATCAACTTGTAGAGCAACTATTGGAGTAATTGGAAACAGTGACCATGAAAATGTAAAAATTGGTAAAGCTGGAAGAAAAAGACATATGGGAATCAGACCAACAGTTAGAGGTTCTGTTATGAACCCAGTAGATCACCCACATGGTGGTGGTGAAGGTAGAGCACCAGTAGGACACGCTGGACCAATGACACCTTGGGGTAAACCAGCTCTTGGATACAAAACAAGAAATAAAAAGAAACAATCTAATAAGTTTATTGTTAAGAGAAGAAAATAAAATAAGCTTAATAATTAAGCTAGAAAAACTTATAAAACTTAGAAGAAATGGAGGAAGATTGAATGTCAAGATCAAGCAAGAAAAAGCCATATGTAGCACCTGAACTATTAAAAAGGGTAGAAGCTATGAATGAATCTGGAGATAAACAAGTTCTAAAGACATGGTCAAGAGCTTCTACAATATATCCACAAATGGTTGGTCATACTATTGCTGTACATGATGGAAGAAAACATGTTCCAATCTATATAGCAGAAGAAATGATTGGTCACAAATTAGGTGAATTTGCTCCTACAAGAACTTTTAAAGGTCATTCAGGAGATAAAAAAACCAATAAATAGAAACATATAAAGGGGTAAACACTTATTCATAAACATGAGAAGATTTATTATCCAAAAGTTTAATATGAAAAGTGCTCCCTAACTTAGTACAAGGAGGTAAAAGAAGTGCAAGAACAAGAAACTTTAGTTAGAAATGAAGCAGTAGCAACATTAAAATATGCTAGAATTTCAGCTAGAAAAGTAAAAATTGTAGCAGATTTAATTCGTGGAAAAGATGTAGATGAAGCTTTAGCAATTGTAAAATTCACACCAAAAGCATCTTCAGAAATAATAGAAAAATTATTAAAATCAGCAATTGCAAATGCTGAAAATAATCATGATATGAAACATGAAAAATTATATGTTGCTGAAATTTATGCTAATCAAGGACCAACATTAAAAAGAATACGTCCTGCTGCAAAAGGTTCAGCAGTTAGAATTAGAAAAAGAACAAGTCATATTACAATAAAATTAAAGGAAACTGAATAGTTCAATTATGGGGAAAGAAATTTCCAAACAAATTAATAAAATTAAATAAAAGACATCACTAATTCATAAGGGTAGGGGACATATCTTATCCGTGAAGAAGTGACCAAGGGGAAAGAATTTTCCAAACAAATTAATAAAATTAAATAAAAGACATCACTAATTCATAAGGGTAGGGGACATATCTTATCCATGAAGAAGTGACTAAGGGGAAAGAAATTTCCAAACAAATTAATAAAATTAAATAAAAGACATCACTAATTCATAAGGGTAGGGGACATATCTTATCCATGAAGAAGTGACTAAGGGGAAAGAAATTTCCAAACAAATTAATAAAATTAAATAAAAGACATCACTAATTCATAAGGGTAGGGGACATATCTTATCCATGAAGAAGTGACTAAGGGGAAAGAAATTTCCAAACAAATTAATAAAATTAAATAAAAGACATCACTAATTCATAAGGGTAGGGGACATATCTTATCCATGAAGAAGTGACTAAGGGGAAAGATGTGTCCCCTGACATTAGAAAAAAAGGAGGAATAAAAAGCAGATGGGACAAAAAGTACATCCAACAGGAGTAAGAGTTGGAATTATCAAAGACTGGAATTCTAAATGGTATGCAGACTCTAGAAATTTTGCAGATTACCTAATAGAAGACCAAAAAATCCGCAAATTTTTAAAGAAAAAATTATATCTTGCTGGAATTTCTAAAATAGAAATTGAAAGAACAGCAAAAGCAATCAAAGTCAATTTATATACTGCAAAACCAGGAATAGTAATAGGAAAAGGTGGTGCAGGGGTAGAAACAGTAAAAAGTGAATTAGCAAAAGAAATAGGAAAAGAAATCAATTTAAATATCGTTGAAGTTAAAAATATTGATACAGATGCTCAATTAGTAGCAGAAAATATCGCAGGGCAACTAGAAAGAAGAATTTCATTCAGAAGAGCCATGAAACAATGTATGCAAAAATCTATGAAATCAGGTGCTTTAGGAATTAAAACAGCAGTATCTGGAAGATTAGGTGGAGCAGATATGGCTAGAACTGAATTCTATAAAGAAGGAAATATTCCACTACAAACTTTAAGAGCTGATATTGACTATGGGTTTGCAGAAGCAGACACAACATATGGAAAAATCGGTGTAAAAGTTTGGATTTATAAAGGAGAAGTTCTTCCAGAAAGACGTATGGAAGGAGGAGAACAATAATGCCATTAATGCCAAAAAGAACAAAACATAGAAAAGTACAAAAAGGTAGAATGAGAGGAAAAGCAACAAGAGGAAATAAAGTTACAGATGGTGAATATGGAATTCAAGCTGTAACAGGAGCTTTAATTACAGGAAATCAAATTGAAGCAGCCAGAATTGCTATGACTCGTTATATAAAAAGAGGTGGAAAAGTTTGGATTAAAATCTTTCCAGACAAACCAATAACTGCAAAACCTATCGGAACTCGTATGGGTAAAGGTAAAGGTGCGCCAGAATATTGGGTTGCAGTTGTAAAACCAGGAAGAGTAATGTTTGAAATTGCTGGTGTACCAGAAGAGACTGCTAGAGAAGCCTTAAGACTTGCTATGAACAAACTACCTAATAAAACAAAATTCGTAGCCAAAGAAACAGAAAAGGTAGGTGAAAATGATGAAGATAAGTAAAATAAGAGAAATGTCTTCACCAGATTTAGAGAAAGAATTAGGTGAACTAAAAACAGAATTGTTCAAATTAAAATTTAGTTTAGCTACTAATGGATTAGACAATCCAATGAAAATAAAAGAAGTAAAAAGAGATATAGCTAAAATAAATACAGTATTAACAGAAAGAAAAATTGCTGAAGCAAAAGCCTAAAAATTGAAATAATAATCAATTAGAAAAAAGGTCATCCCTTATTCATAAGGGGAGGGGACAATCGTATCCCTGAAGAAACGACCTAAGGGGAAGATGTGTTCCCTGACAATAGCCGAAGAAAGGAGAAATCTAAATGGAAGAAAGAAATCTTCGTAAAGTTATGGTTGGAACAGTAACATCTAATAAAATGGATAAAACAGTAGTAGTATCAGTACAAACTAGCGTCAGCCATAAAATGTATGGAAAAACAGTAAAAAGAACTTATAAATTAAAAGCACATGATGAAGAAAATGTTTGCCAAATAGGTGATAAAGTAAAAGTAATGGAAACAAGACCACTTTCTAAAGATAAAAGATGGAGAGTAGTTGAAGTTTTAGAAAAAGCAATTACAAAATAAAAACAAATAATAAAAATAAAAAAAGACATCACTAATTCATAAGGGTAGGGGACATATCTTATCCATGAAGAAGTGACCAGAGGGAAAGATGATTCCCCTGACATTAGAAAAAAAAGAAAGAAAGGAGGAACCATTAATGATACAACAACAATCAAGACTAAAAGTAGCAGACAATACAGGAGCGAAAGAGATTATGTGTATTAGATGTTTAGGTGGTTCATACAGAAAAACATCCAACATAGGAGATGTAATAGTAGCTTCTGTCAAATCAGCAACACCAGGAGGAGTTGTTAAAAAAGGTGATGTTGTAAAAGCTGTTATAGTAAGAAGCAAAAGTGGATTAAGAAGAGCAGATGGTTCATACATAAAATTTGATGAAAACGCAGCTGTTATAATAAAAGATGACAAAACACCAAGAGGAACACGTATTTTTGGGCCAGTTGCAAGAGAATTAAGGGAAAAGGATTATATGAAGATTTTATCACTTGCCCCAGAAGTACTTTAAAATTAATTGAAAAGGAAATCTTACATTTCTTTATTTATTGCAAACTTCGATGTACAAATGTATAATATCAGTTTGTAATAAATATAAAAAGTGCACATCTACAATTTTGAATTAATTATAAAATGTACAATATACTAATTTATTAAAAAAACAATTTCGAATTAAATTATAATAAGGATTAATTTATAAAAATCAAAGAAAAGGAGGAAATCCTACAATGAGAATAAAAAAAGGAGACAACGTTCAAGTTTTATCTGGAAACGATAAAGGTAAAACAGGAGAAGTATTAGAAGTAAATCCAAAAGATGATAAAATCATTGTAAAAGGTGTAAATATTAGAAAAAAACACATTAAAGCTAGAAAACAAGGTGAAGAAAGCGGAATTATACCAGTAGAATGTGCTATACCAACTTCAAAAGTAAATGTTGTATGCTCAAAATGTGGAAAAGCAACAAAAGTTGGATATAGTGAAGAAAAAGGAAAAAAAGTACGTGTTTGTAAAAAATGCGGTGCAACTATAAAATAAATAAAAGAAAGGAGGATTCATAATCCATGGAAAAATTAAGAGAACAATATGAAAAAGAAGTAATCCCAGCATTAATGAAAAAATTTGAATATAAATCAGTTATGCAAGTTCCAAAACTTGATAAAATAGTAATTAATATAGGATTAGGAGATTTAAAAGAAAACCCTAAAGCATTAGAAAATGCAATGAATGATTTAGTACAAATAACAGGACAAAAACCAGTTATTACAAAAGCTAAAAAATCAATTGCAGCTTTCAAATTAAGAGAAGGTGTTAATATTGGATGTAAAGTAACTTTAAGAGCAGATAAAATGTATGATTTTGCTTACAAATTATTCAATGTAGCACTTCCAAGAGTAAGAGATTTTAGAGGAGTTTCAAATAATTCTTTTGATGGTAGAGGAAATTACTCTATGGGTATTAAAGAACAATTAATCTTCCCTGAAATCGAATATGATAAAGTCGATAAACTAAGAGGAATGGATATTATATTTGTAACAACAGCTAAGACTGATGAAGAGTCTAAAGAATTATTAAAACTTTTAGGAATGCCTTTTAAGTCAGCTGAGTAAATGAAGTAAAAGGAAAGGAGTAAGAATATGGCTAAAAAGTCAATGAAAGTAAAGCAAGCTAGACCTCAAAGATTTAAGACAAGAGAATATAATAGATGTAAATTATGTGGAAGACCACATAGCTATATTAGAAAATATGGTATATGTCGTGTATGTTTTAGAGAGTTAGCACATAAGGGAGAGATTCCAGGTGTTAAGAAAGCTAGCTGGTAAAAGTGAAAATTTAATTAAAAGTAATAACCTGAACATTTTTGTTTCATTAATAAGACTTCAATGTACAAAAGTATATCATCAGATTTATTAATTTACAAAAATACATAACTTATACTTTTAATTAAAATTCAGAAAATAATTCAAATCACAAAAATATTCAATATACTAATTTTGATTTGAATTATGTAGAAAAATATGACTTTGAATCAAAATTTAGTAATATAGTAAATCAATTTTGATTTAGATTTGATTAAAATGAGTTAGATTTGTTTTAGAAATAGAATAAAAGAAGAAAAGGAGGTAAGTAATTAAATGAACATTACAGATCCAATTGCAGATATGTTGACTAGAATTAGAAATGCAAATAGTGCAAAACATAAAACAGTAGATATTCCAGCTTCTAATATGAAACTTGGGATTGCTGATATTTTATTTAAAGAAGGATATATAAAATCTTTTGAAGAAATCAAAGATAATACACAAGGAATGATAAGAATTACTTTAAAATATGATGAAAAAGGAACTAGAGTAATTGATGGTTTAAGAAGAATTAGTAAACCAGGATTAAGAGTGTATGCATCTAAAGAAGAATTACCAAAAGTTTTAAATGGACTAGGAATTGCAATAATTTCTACATCAAAAGGTTTAAAAACAGATAAAGAAGCAAGAGAATTAGGAATTGGTGGAGAAGTACTAGCTTACATATGGTAATAAATTAAAAAAGTCATTTCTTATTTATAAGGAACAGAAGATATCTTATCCGTGAAGAAGTGACTAAGGGGAAAGATGATTCCCCAAAAAATAGTTAAAATAAAAAAAGGACATCACTAATTCATAAGGGTAGGGGACATATCTTATCCGTGAAGAAGTGACTAAGGGGAAAGATGATTCCCCAAAAAATAGTTAAAATAAAAAAAGGACATCACTAATTCATAAGGGTAGGGGACATATCTTATCCGTGAAGAAGTGACCAGGGGGAAAGATGATTCCCCAAAAAATAGTTAAAATAAAAAAAGGACATCACTAATTCATAAGGGTAGGGGACATATCTTATCCGTGAAGAAGTGACCAGGGGGAAAGATGTGTCCCCTGACAATAATAAAAAAGGAGGGAAAATCTAACATGTCAAGAATAGGAAACAAACCTATTACAGTACCATCAGAAGTTCAAGTAAAAATAGATGGACAAAAAATCACTGTAACAGGTCCAAAAGGTACATTAGAAAGAGAAATACATAAAAATATTTCTATTGAAATGGAAGAAAATACAATTAAAGTTATTAGAAAAAATGATGAACCAGCAAATAGAAGTTTACATGGTTTAACTAGAACTTTAATAAATAATATGATTGTCGGTGTAACATCTGCATATAGTAAAGAACTACAAATTAATGGAGTTGGTTACAGAGTAGCAAAACAAGGAAATAATTTGAATTTAACTTTAGGTTATTCACATCCAGTTATCTTTGAAGCACCACAAGGAATTACTTTTGATGTTCCAAACCCAAATACAATTATTGTAAATGGTATAGATAAAGAAGCAGTTGGTCAAACAGCAGCAGTTATTAGAAGTAAAAGACCACCAGAAGTATATAGAGGTAAAGGAATTAAATATGCTGATGAGATTATTAGACGTAAGGAAGGTAAGACTGGAAAATAAATTCAAATGAAAATCGGCATCTTGCACATTTTCATAATTTATAAAAAAACTCGACATACCGATGTACAACTTTATCTTTTTATAAATTACAAAAATGCACAATATACCAATTTTGATTTGAATTGTAGAACATCACATTATCACTTTGAATTAAAATTAAAAAAGAAAAGCAATAATCTGCACATTTTTGTTTCATAATAAAACTTAGGTGTTCAAAGTACATCACCAGCTTTATTAATTAGCAAAAATGCACATATTATCACTTTTAATTAAGATTCTAGAAAGGAGTAAAAAAATGGTTAAAAAGACAGATAGAAAAATGGAAAGAACTAGAAGACATATACGTGTTAGAAGAAAAGTATCTGGAACACAAGAAAGACCAAGATTATGTATTTACAGAAGTAATACAAATTTATATGTACAAATCATTGACGATGTTGCAGGAAATACATTAGTTTCAGCTTCAACATTAGATAAAGAAATCAAAACAAAATATGCCAATAAAGTAGCTGCTAAAGAATTAGGAACATTAATTGCTAAAAAAGCGATAGATAAAAAAATTGAAACTGTAGTCTTTGACCGTGGTGGATACATATATCATGGAGTAGTTAAAGAGTTAGCAGAAGCAGCAAGAGAAGGTGGACTAAAATTCTAATATATAGAAAGACTTAATAAAGGGTAATCACAAATTCACAAGGGTAAGTAACATATCTTATCTGTGAAGAGTGACCTAGGGGAAAGAAGTGTCCCCTGAAGAAAACTAGAAAAGCAAATAAATAAAATAAAGGGTAATCACATATTCACAAGGGTAGGGGACATATATTATCCGTGAAGAGTGACCTAGGGGAAAGAAGTGTCCCCTGAAGAAAAACTAGAAAAGCAGATAAATAAAATAAAGGGTAATCACATATTCACAAGGGTAGGGGACATATCTTGTCCTTAAAGGAATACCTAAAGTAAAGATGTGTCCCCTGACAAATAATAAAGAAGGAGGATTAACAAAACCTTATGGAAGAAAAAAATGAATTAAAAGAAAAAGTTGTTGCTATTAATAGAGTTGCTAAAGTTGTAAAAGGTGGTAGAACTTTCAGATTTAGTGCTGTAGTAGTAGTAGGAGACGAAAATGGTCATGTAGGTGTTGGAAATGGTAAAGCAGCAGAAGTTCCAGATGCTATCAAAAAAGCAATCCAAGAAGCTAAAAAGAACTTAGTTGAAGTACCAATTGTAAATACAACTGTACCACATGAATATATTGGAACTTTTGGAAGTGCTAAAGTTATGCTAAAACCAGCAGCAGTTGGTACTGGTATCATAGCAGGTGGTAGCGTTAGACCTGTTGCAGAACTTGCAGGATACAAAAACATAAGAACTAAAGTTATTGGAACAAACAATCCAAGAAACGTAGTTTATGCAACTATCGAAGGTCTTAAAGCAATGCAAACTGCGGAGTCAGTTGCTAAAAAAAGAGGTAAAAAAGTAGAAGATATTTTATAATAAAGAAAAAAATTAAGGATAAACACATAATTACAAATAATAAAAACTTTTGTATAAATTAAAAGTATTATCCTGTGCAATTAAAAGAAGGAGGTGCAAAACTAAATGAAATTAAATGAATTAAAACCAGCTGTTAGTAAAGTAAAAAGAAATAGAGTAGGACGTGGAAGTTCTTCTGGAAATGGAAAGACATCAGGAAGAGGACATAAAGGTCAAAAAGCAAGAAGTGGTGGAGGAGTAAGAAGAGGTTTTGAAGGTGGTCAAACACCATTATATAGAAGATTACCAAAAAGAGGCTTCACAAACATTCATGCTAAAAATTATGTAGAAGTAACATTAACAATGTTAAATAAATCTAAAGCTACTGATGTAACTGCTGAAACTTTATTAGAAGAAGGAATTATTGGAAAAATTAATGATGGAATAGTAGTTTTAGCAACAGGAAAATTAGATAAAAAATTAAATATAAAAGCAAAAAGATTTACAGCAAAAGCCAAAGAGCAAATTGAAGCTTTAGGCGGAAAGGCTGAGGTGATTTAATTGTTTAAAACTATCAAAAATGCGTTAAAAACACCTGAAGTAAGAAAAAAACTAATATATACACTTATATTAATTGTTGTATTTAGATTAGGATGTTATATTACAGTACCAGGAGTAAATAGTATAGCATTAAATGAAGCAATGGGAGAAGCAAATGGATTAGCAGGATTAATAGATATTATCTCAGGAGGAGCATTTTCAAGATTTTCTGTATTTGCAATGTCAATTAGCCCATACATAACAGCTTCTATTGTTATTCAATTATTAGCAATGATTATCCCATCTTTAGAAAGATTAACTAAAGAGGGAGGAGAAGAAGGAAGACAAAAAATTAACAAATATACAAAAATTGTAACAATTATATTAGCTTTAGTAGAAGCAGTAGGATTATACTTATCTTACAAATCTTCTGAAATATTTGTAAACCAAGAATTCTTAACAGGAGCATTAGTTGTAACAGGTTTGGTAGCTGGAACATCTTTACTTATGTGGTTAGGAGACCAAATTACAAGTAAAGGTATAGGAAATGGAATTTCTTTATTGATATTCATTGGTATAGTTTCAGGATTACCAAGAGGAATAACAAATATATGGGACTTGATTTTTGGAAATAATGAATTTAATACAACAGGTTTATTAACAGCAATAGGAATTATTATAGGAGCTTTAATATTAGTAGCAGGTGTTGTATTTGTACAACAAGCTGAAAGAAGAGTACCTGTACAATATTCTAAAAAAGTAGTAGGAAGAAAAATGGTAGGTGCACAAAGTACACATATTCCATTAAAACTTGCTATGGCAGGTGTAATGCCAGTTATCTTTGCATCATCATTTATGACATTCCCAGCTATGATTATACAAATATTTGTATCAGACATAGCAACACAAACAGGATTTTTAGCAGGTTTATATAAATTTTCAATTGCTACATCATCATCTAGTGTTGGAATAGGTTATTCTATTGCAAATGCGATTGTTTACTTACTATTAATTATGGGATTTACATTTTTCTATACTTATGCTACATTCAATCCAGCAGAAGTATCTAACAATATTAAGAAAAATGGTGGATTTATACCAGGTATTAGAGCAGGTAAACCAACAACAGATTATCTATCTTCTATCATTTCAAAACTTACTTGGTTTGGAGGATTATTCTTAGCATTGATAGCTATTTTACCAATGTTACTAAGATTTACAAACCTAAATATTGCATTTGGTGGAACATCTATATTAATCGTTGTAGGAGTTGCATTAGAAACAGTACAACAACTAGAATCTCAATTAGCAATGAGACATTATAAAGGATTTTTAGGATAAAAATAAAAAAACCGTACTATCAAGATAGTATGGTTTTTCTAATGTTAGGTATCTGCATTTGCTAAAAATAAATAGTTACTTCTTCTTCATTCAGCAGTTTAATAATTTGATTATATGCATTTGGATTGAAATTTTGGAAAAAATTTATACATGTTTTTACTTGGTCTTCAAAAAGTTCTTCCCCCCTATAATAGTCGTAATAGTTATCAAACTGATACACTCCATCACATCCGTCTATATTTTTTTGAACAGACATGATTTTTCCATCTTTAATGTTTATTTCCCAAACTATATTACCTACTTGATTATAGTATGGTCCATGTATTTTGGTCTCTGCATAAAACCGTTTGTTCATTTTTGTTCCTCCTTTATTTTATTGGATACCTTAAAATTGCAAGCATCTTATAAGATTATATCATGGTTTTCATAATATTGCAATGTAGTATCTATTTTTTGCCTAAAAAAAGCTTGATATTTTTAAGTGTTTGTAGTACAATAGGGTATGTTAAAATAGAGATAGGAGTGATTTAATATGGTAATCATAATGTTAGGAGCACAAGGAACAGGAAAAGGAACAATAGCAGGTTTAATTAGTGAGGAAACAAAATGGCCACAAATATCAACAGGAGACATATTCAGAAAAAACATAAGTGAAAAAACCAAACTAGGAATAGAAGCAGACAAATACATATCAAAAGGAGACTTAGTACCAGATGAAATAACAGTTCCAATGGTAATAGATAGACTAAACCAAGAAGATGCAAAAAACGGAGCTATTTTAGATGGTTTCCCAAGAACCATAGAACAAGCTAAAAAATTAGATGAAATTTTAGAACAATCAGGTAAAAAAGTAGATTTAGTTATAAATCTAACAACACCAAGAGAAGAAATTATAGACAGAATGCTAACCAGAAGAGTATGTAGTAATCAAGAATGCAAAGCAACATATAACACAAAATTACATCCACCAAAAGTAGAGGGTATTTGTGATAAATGTGGTTCACAATTAAAACAAAGAGAAGATGACTCAAATTCAGAAGCAATCAACAAAAGACTAGAAATATATGAAAACCAAACTAGTCCATTAGTTGAATATTATAATGAAAAAGGTGTATTAAGAACAGAAACTGTAAGTACATCTATAAATAGAATGGGAAAAGATGTAGCAGTAGACGTAATAAAAGACATAAAAAAATAGGATTTAGGGACGGCCCCAAAATCCTACAAATAATAGTAAGTATGAAAGTAATTCTATAAAGTACAATTTTTTACAAAAGATGACAGTATCAAAGTGGCCAAAAGGGGCATTAAGGTTGAAAAATAATCACAATTTTGGTGTTGTGCTAGTTAGGAACTGAATTTGAAATTTGAATAACGTACAATTAGTACGATCATAATTTCAAACTTGTTTTCCTAGTCAAAATTTGATATATACATTGTACACAATTTTACTTGGTAAAATTGCCACATAAACAAAGATGGAGCATGTAAAGTAATCTAAAAGGTCATAAAATTTTAATCATGCTCCTTTTGTTCTGTTATAGGAAAATGGAAGATTTTCCTATAACATCAACACATTTCAACCAAATTTGTACCTTGAAAGGAATGTAATTAAATATGGATTTAGAAAATGAAAATGGAGAGATATTAAATTTCTATTTAGGAACTATTTCTAAAGACGAACCAAAGTGGGAAATGCTATTTTTAAAGAAATAAAGGGAATAAAGAGGTTTATGAAAAGAAAAAAGCAACTATTTCTTAGAAATATAATAAATCTAGATTATGGAGAAAGATAAAAAGGAGACGAATTTCAAGTGGTAACAATTAAGTCAAAAAGAGAAATTGAACTAATGAAAGAAGTATGCAAAGTAGTGGCACAAGTATATAAAGAATTAGAAGAAAAAATAAAGGTAGGAATGTCAACATGGGAATTAGACCAAATTGCAGAAAACAAAATGAGGAGTTTAGGAGCAATTCCAGCAGAAAAAGGATATGATATAGGAATAAAAGGAGTGCCACCATTTCCAGCGTCTTTATGTGTATCTATTAATGATGAAGTCATACATGGAATTCCATCAAAAAATAGAATAATACAAGATGGAGATGTAGTAAGTATTGATACAGTAGCATTAAAAAATGGATACAATGGTGATGCTGCAAGAACTTTTATTGTTGGAAAAGCATCAAAAGAAGCTGAGAAGCTAGTAGCAGTTACAAAACAAGCTTTTTTTGAGGGAATAAAATATGCAAAACCAGGAAATAGACTTCGGAGACATATGTCATGCTATTGGCGAATATGTGCATTCACAAGGTTATTCTGTTGTAAAAGAATTTCAAGGTCATGGTATTGGAAAAGAGATGCATGAAGACCCAGGGATTCCAAACTATGGAAAAGCAGGAAGAGGAATTAGGTTAGAACCAGGAATGACACTAGCAATAGAACCTATGGTAATACAGGGAAAGCCTAATATATTAGAATTAGACGACGGTTGGACAATAATTACAGAAGATGGAAGTTTAGCAGCTCATTATGAAAATACAATTTTAATTACAGAAAAAGAGCCAGAAATATTGACAATACTTTAAAAATGTTGTATAATCTAGTAGTTATTAAACAAAATGGCATTATTTTGCTTAAATAACAATAAAAAGCTCTTTAAGGAGGGAAACAAATTGGCAAAAGAAGATGTTATAGAAGTAGAAGGAACGGTTGTAGAAGCCTTACCAAATACTAATTTCAAAGTAGAACTTGAAAATGGACATCAAATATTAGCTCACATATCTGGAAAGTTAAGAATGAACTATATCAAAATTTTACCAGGAGATAAAGTAAAAGTAGAATTATCACCATATGACTTAACTAGAGGAAGAATAACTTGGAGAGCAAAATAAAAAGTTAAAAATTAACCCAAAATAAATACAAATTGCAGAGGACTAAACATTGAATACATCAAATTAAGGGGAAAGGCTTCCTTAACCCAATAGAAAGGCTAAAAATAAAGGATGTCCCCTGAGATTAGAAAGAGAGGTGCAAAAATGAAAGTAAGACCATCAGTAAAACCAATATGTGAAAAATGCAAAATTATCAAAAGAAAGGGTAAAATTAGAGTAATTTGTGAAAACCCTAAACACAAACAAAGACAAGGTTAAACCTTTAAAAAGTTAATAACACAAATTAGGTAGCGGCTGTGAATTCACTTATATAGTGGAATTACATATCAAATTTGTGTTTATATATATGTCTAAAATATTTTAACTGGCTAGGGTAAACACTAGCATCATTTCACTTTTAAAGTATTTAGGCAAAAAAGGCATATTTTATGCCTTTTGTTCAACAAGAAAAGTTGTTTAACAATTTTTCTACATAAATAAAATAATTAATAATTTGGAGGTGCAAAAAAATATGGCTCGTATCGCAGGAGTAGATTTACCAAAGGAAAAAAGAGTAGAAATAGGACTAACCTATATTTATGGTATAGGAGTATCAAGTTCTAGAAAAATTCTAGAAAAAGCTGGAATTAATCTAGATACTAGAATAAAAGACCTAACAGATGACCAAGTAAATAGTATTAGAAAAGTTATTGATGAATCTTATACTGTTGAAGGTGATTTGAGAAGAGAAGTTGCTCTTAACATTAAAAGACTAACTGAAATAGGATGTTACAGAGGTTTAAGACATAGAAGAGGACTTCCAGTTAGAGGACAAAGAACAAAAACAAATGCTAGAACTAGAAAGGGTCCTAGGAAGCTTGTTAGTAAGTCTAAAAAATAGTTAAAATTAATGAAAATCAGCATCTTGCACATTTTCAAAATTAATTCCAAACCTCGACGTACCAGCGTACGACTTCGTCTTGTAATTAATTTCAAAAATGCACAATATACTAATTTTGATTAATTTTAAAGATTTTAAGTAAATTGATAAAATCAGCATCTTGCACATTTTCAAAATTAATTCCAAAACTCGATGTACCAACGTACGACTTTGTCTTGTAATTAATTTCAAAAATGTACAACTACTAATTTTGATTAATTTTAAAGATTTTAAGTAAATTGATAAAATCAGCATCTTGCACATTTTCAAAATTAATTCAAAATCTCGATGTACCAATGTACGACTTGGTCTTGTAATTAATTTGAAAAATGCACAATATACTAATTTTGTTTAATTTTAAAGATTTTAAGTAAATTGAAAAAATCAGCATTTTGCACATTTTCAAAATTAATTCCAAAACTCGATGTACCAACGTACGACTTTGTCTTGTAATTAATTTCAAAAATGTACAACTACTAATTTTGATTAATTTTAAAGATTTTAAGTAAATTGATAAAATCAGCATCTT
>CAOKGO010000011.1 GCA_948468045.1 uncultured Clostridium sp.
TGATGTCTTCTTTGGAATTTTACATTCCTCAGATGCCAGGCGAAAACGAGTCGCATATAGGATTGCGAGCTGGTTATTAGAAAGTGTGAAAATTTTAAAATAATAATAGTAAACTTGTCCAGTATTTATAAGTAATTAGAAAGCCATGAGTGCAAAGTTCAATATTCTATTTACATACACACTATAAAATGAGTACATATTGAAAACTCAAATTTTGTTTGAGCTTATTAAATTTGTATTCATGTAGGTAAATAGAGTATTGGTATATCGCTTATGGTCTTTTTGTTGTGTATGAATTTCTGCCCTCTCTATTTATGCAGAAACAAAAAGAGCTTAACAATTTATTTTTGGTATGTAAATAAATTGTTAAGATAGGCAAAAGAATGAATATATGAACGGTATTAAATATATTCTTTTGCTTTGGCGAAGCCAAACATAAATTATCTATCGTAAGATTAGATAATTTATGAGCCCTCCGCAAGGAGCCCACTGACACCTTTCCAAAACGAAGTTTTGAAAGTGTCATAGTGGGTTACATACTTTCGTTAGAAAGTTATGTAACAGCTCCCTTCGGTTGCTTGCTTAACTACCTACAGAAAGGGAAATATATTGGACAAGAACAAAACAAATTATTCAGTAGCTAGAGTAGAAACTTATACTAAAACAAGTATTACTAAAGCTGAAAGACACAACGAAAGAAAAAATAAATCATATTCTAATATGAATGTTGATTTATCTCAAACACCAAACAATATACATTACAAAAGATGTGAAACCACCTACAATGAAAAGTTAAAAGAACTAATTGATAGTAAACAAGTATCATTAAGAGGTTTAAGAGATAATGCAAAACTATTTGATGAACTCATATTTGATATTAACTCTGACTATTTTGAAAAACATGGTGGTTACGAATTTGCAAAAGAATTTTACGAGAAAGCTTTTCATTTTGCTGAAGAAGAAATGGGAACTGATAACATTATATCAGCAGTTATGCATGCAGATGAGATAAACACAGCTTTAACAGAAGAATACAGAAAACCTATTTATCATTATCACTTGCATGTTGTAGCACTTCCAGTTGTAAGAAAAGAAGTAAAATGGACTAAAAAATGTAAGGATAAATCACTAATTGGAACTACAAAAGAAATAATAAATCAAGTAAGCCATAGTAATAAATGGAAATCAGAACAATTACTAGATAATCAAGGAAAGCCTGTATATGATAAAAAAGGTAATGCAGTTCTAATAAAATCATATAGCTTATTACAAGATAGATTTTTTAAGTATATGTCTGATAGTGGCTATAAAGACTTCATTCGTGGTGTAAAAGGTAGTAATCAAGAACATTTAGATGACCTACAATTTAAAATTAAAAAAGATACTGAAAGACTAGAAAATATTACAAATAAAGTTGAAGAAAAAGAGTCTTCTTATAATGATTATATGAAATATGATAAGCAAATTGAAGATATTTCTTCTTTAGGAAAGCAAAAAAGATTTTCTAAAAAGGTTGAATTAGAACAAGAAGATTATGAGAATTTAACTGAATATGCTAAAAAAGGAATTGTTGCAGATAAAGAAATATATGAGCTTAATAGTAGAATTGATAATTTAAGAATTGCAGTAGATAAGTGGAAATCACTATATGATGACATTGTAGAAAAAACAAAAGATTATTTCCATGCTATAAAACTTGCACCTCAAAAGGTTTTTGACTTATTCAAAGGTCTATTCGCTAAAGAAAAGCAAGATGAATTAGAAAGACGACGACTTGAACAAGAGAAAATACAAGCTGAAAGAAAAGCTCGTGAAGAAGCAAAAGAAAAAGCAAAACTTGAAAAGCAAAAATTAAAGAACTCTCCTGAATACAAGAAAAGGAGGGCTGATAGAGATGCAAGATAATGAAAAAATATATAGAATTGAACTAACTAATGAAGAATATGAGTATGTAGAAAACTTAAAAAAAGAATATTATAAAAAACTAAATAAAATGACTAAAGAAGAAAGATTGCAATATTTTAGAAACAACTATTGTAATGAGCAAAAGTTGAACTTTGAAAAAGAAATAAACGGCACAATATACAAAGTAAATACTTGCTTTGATGAAAATGCTGAAGAAAGTATTTTGAATAAATTTTTTAGACTAACAAAAAAATCTTAAGAATCACTTGCACTATAAAAACGAATATGGTATTATGTGAACACTACAAATTAAAACTTTGTAACACTTTATATCTTATTCGGCTGTCTAAAGGAAAGGAGTTGTTATGGGACAGTCAAATAACGAAAAAATAACTGCTTTGTACTGCCGTTTATCAAGAGATGATGAACAGCTAGGAGAAAGCAATAGTATTAAAAATCAAAAATCAATTTTAGGTAAATATGCTAAAGATAATAATTTTATCAATACTAAATTTTTTGTAGATGATGGTTATTCTGGAACAAGTTTTACAAGACCTGCATTTATGGAGTTAATGGAACTTGCAGAACAAGGAAATATTGGTACAATTATAGTAAAAGACCATTCAAGACTTGGTAGAAATAGACTTATAGTAGGTCAATTATTAGAAGAAGATTTTGTTAGACTAAATATTAGATATATTGCTATAATGGACAATATTGATACTGATAAAGGATTAAATGATTTTCTTCCTATACAAGACTGGTTTAACGAAATGCATGCTAAAAATACAAGCAAAAAAGTTAAAGATGTAATGAGGAATAAAGGAATTTCTGGTATCCCTTTAACTACCAATCCACCTTTTGGCTATACAAAAGATGAGAATGATAAAAATAAGTGGATTATTGATGAGCCAGCTTCAAAAGTTGTAAAAAGAATATTCACTTTATTTATACAAGGATTGAGTGCTTCTCAAATAGCAAAACAATTTATAAAAGAAGGAATAATGAATCCAACAGAATATCGCCAAAGTTTAGGAATGAAAACTCAAAATTTTCCAACAGAAGTAAAACATTATTGGTCTTCAATGACTATAAACAAAATATTAGATAGACAAGAATATATAGGAGATACAATAAACTTTAGATATACCACTCGTTCCTTCAAAGATAAAACAAGAATTAATATTCCAAAAGAGCAATGGAAAGTCTTTAAAAATACTCATGATCCAATTATTGATGAAGAAACTTGGAATACAGTCCAAAGGCTTAGAAATAATAAACGAAGACCTACTAAGACAGGAAAAACAAGTATATTTTCTGGACATCTATTTTGCAAAGATTGTGGAGCTAAACTTTATTATTGCACTACTAATAATTTTACACCAGACAAAGACTTTTATAGATGTTCTAATTACAAAAATAATTCTACACATTCTTGTACTAGCCATAATATAAAAGATATTGCATTAAGAGAATTGGTATTAGATAATATAAAACAAGTAATATCTTATATTTCTTCTTATGAAGATTTATTTATAAAAGAAAGATTAGACGCTTCACTAGAAGAACAGCGAAAAGAAGATATTTCAAATAAAAAATTATTATCACAATACGAAAAACGAGTAAAAGATATTGATAATTTAATACAGCATATTTATGAAGATAACATTTCTGGTAAGATTACTGATGAAAGATTTGCTACTTTATCATTAAACTATGAAAAAGAGCAAAAAGACTTAAAAGAGAAAATTAATGAATTAGCCACTATTATTGATAAAACTAAACAAGAAGAAATAGATTTAACAGCTTTTATTGATAAAGTTAAAAAATATACTGAAATTAAAGAATTAACACCAGAAATTGTAAATGAACTAATTGATAAAATATATGTATATCAACAAACTAAGCTGAATGGTAAGAAATATCGACAAATAGATATTTACTATGCAGGAGTTGGAATAATAGGTATTCCACTAAATGAATATGAATTAGAAAATGCCTTTCAGCAAAGTATTAAAAATATAAAAACAGCATAGCCTTTAAACTATACTGCTATAAAACCTAAAGGAGTACTTTTCAATAATTGTCCTTATTGAAAGTACTCCTTGGTATTGTTTTTTTCAGCTATATCAATTGAAAAATCAATTTTAATATGTTATAATATGTTTACTTAAAATCCGAGGAGACGTGTTATGTTAGAAATAACAATTGAAAACGCTTATAAAATTTTAAAAAAATACTTAGAATGTTCAAATCCTAACAAATTCGAACATTCTATTCGTGTTGCTGGAACTTGCAAAATGCTTGCAAAAAAATGGTGCTCCTCTAAAGAATTCGTAGAAACTGCCATCATTTGTGGTTTATTACATGATATTGGAAAATCTATAAGTGAAGAAAAAATGCTAAGTTTATGTTTGCAAAAAAATCTGCCTTTATATGACTTTGAACTTTTTGAAACTCCAAAAGCGCTTCATGGTAAAGTAGGAGCTATACTTTTTGAATCTGAGTTTAATAATAAAGATATAAAAAAATTTAATGCAATTTCTCATGCCATATCATCACATACAGCTGGAAATGAAACTATGAATCTTTTAGATAAAATAACCTTTATCGCAGATAATATTGAACCAAAAAAAGATGAAGAACTTTTTAATCTTATAAAACATGACAATACAAATTCTCCTAACAAATATATAAAAATGATAATTAAAAAGAAAATTAAACGTGCTAAAGAAAACAATAGAGTGTTTAACCCTTTATTAAAATGCACTAAAAAATCTCTTAGAGATGAAAGATAAGTTATCACCCTATCAATAACTTAATAACAATCAAACAAACTGCTCCTGGCAAACCTAATAAACCGTATCAAAATACTAGTAAAAAAATTTAAACCAATATGAAAACCAAAAGTTGAACCTACTAAATTTATTACAAAAATAGTTATTCCACCTAAAATAGAATTAAAAATCAATTTTAATATTTTTTTAAGAGGTAAAATAAAAATTCTACCAAATACAAAAATAAAACAAATACAAGCTAAAAAAGTAATAATATTAGTATCCAATTTTCTCAACTCCTAAACGATTTCACATTTGTAATACCATTTATATGTTTCAAATTGGACAAATATAACCTATAATTACCCTGCTTCTTCTCTTAGCAAAGTAAATTTTATATCATTAACCATATCTACTTCTATTCCTTTTAGCTTAGCAAGTTTGATTAAATAATCTAATTTTGCTTGATTAGCTTTTATCTGATACGTATAATAATCCACTAATTCGTCTTGTGCATATTCAAAATTACGGTTCGCAATTTTTAAATCTTCTCTTGTTTTTATAATACTTTTTATTAATTCTGCTTCTTTTTCTATTTCTGTCTTTTCTATAATTTTCTCTTCCCTCACATAAAAATCATTTTGCATTTTTTATCATCCCTTTCATAAAGCATTCTATCAAATTTTAAAGTCAAAATCATAATTATTTATAGGCTTTTACTATCTTTTTCCTTATTATATTCAAATTTCCAATTTTTATTCAGTTTGGGTTTTATTGCAAATAATAAAAATTTAATTAATTTGCCGAAAACTCTTGTTTTTTTCACCATTTTGTAGGATAATATATATGTATAATTATAATTTAGAGAGGAACTTTTTTAATGAAATATATAGATAAATTTTTAAAAAAATTAAACACTGATAGAAACACTTTTGCAACTTATCTATTAACATTAATTACTGCCTATATCGTAGTAGATAGAATTGCAGAAATGTTATTAATGATATTTACTGGTGCTTCATATTCTTACTGGGGACCTATTCAATATACTTTGGCTTTAGCATGTCCATGTTTTGCATTTATGTTTTGTCCAAAATCAAAATTTGCAAAAACTAAAGGTTATAAAGAAACACTATTCTATGTTTTTATAACTGCTTTTTATATAATTGCTATATCAATGTTCACACAATGGATTAATAGAGGAGCATGGCTCTTACTTTTATCTGTTCCAAATTATACAGAACTAATTACAGACTTCTCTGACTTAGTAAAACCAGCACTTATTAACATATCATTATACTTCCCACTAGTCACAATATATCCTTTTTTCAAATGGCTTTACTTTGGTATTAAAGATGACCCACTTAAAGTTCGTTCTATTTGGGATTTTTATGGATTTGATATATCTAATAAAAAAGATAAACATGGTCCATATACTTGTGAAGTATTTATGTGTATGGATGACGACTACCATAGAACTGTTATGATGCCAGAAACTGCAAGATATCAATCTTTATTGGTTTGTGGTGGTTCTGGAACTGGTAAAACTGCTTTAATAATCGAACCACTTATTGCTAAAGATATTGAAAGAAAAAACTTTTTTAGAGAAGCATCAAAAGAATTAGGTTTTACTGCTTTAAAAACAGGAATTGCTACATTAAACAGACCTTACAATAATGACTATCTAAATAAAAACTTTAACCTAAATATGCTAACACCAGTAGCTGGAAAAGAAAACTTATTTAATACATATTTAAAGAAAATGATTTTAGGTACAATTAATGGAGAAAATATTTACCGTGACTTAGGTCTTACAATAATGGCTCCTGACTACGAAATTATTAGCCACATGACTGATGTTTGTAAAAATTTTGATATGGAATATGAAATAATTGACCCTGAAAATAATAGCTCAGTTGGACTAAATCCTTTTATATATGAAGATCCATCAAAAATTGCAGTTACAATAACATCTGTTTTAAAAGCTATGTTTGTTGTATCACATGATGACCCAGAAGAAGCTTATAGAAGTGACATATCTACACAAGCTATTGAAAATGTTACCATCTTACTAAAAGAAATATATCCAAAAATGAATGATGGTGCACTTCCTACTATGGAAGATTTACTTAAATTATTCACCAATTTTGAACTAATTGAAAAAATGTGTGAAATTATGGCACATGATGAAGAATTAAAAGAAAAATACTCTATTCAACTTACTTACTTTAAAAAACACTTCTATCATGATGCACCTGGTAAAAGAGAAATTGAAAAATATATTTATACATCTGTTAGCCAATTAGACAACTTACTTAGAATTCCAGGAATCAAGCCAATCTTATGTAATAGACATCATAACATAAACTTTGATAAATCTTTAGCAGAAGGAAAAATAATATTCATCTGTACAAGACGTGGTGATTTAGGAGCTGCTGGACACAAGGCATTTGGATTATTCTACTTAATATCTATGCAAGATGCTGTTCTAAGGCGTCCTGGTATTACAGACACACGTATTCCTCACTTCTTATATGTAGATGAATTTGCTGATTTTGTTGGTAGAGCTGTTGAGCCTATGTTCACTTTGTATAGAAAATTCAAAGTAGGTTGTACAATATCTATTCAAAGTATATCACAATTAGAATTACATGGGCAAAAAGAAAACTATAAATCTCTTGTTTTATCTAACTGTGCTAACAAGATATTCACTGGAAGTGCTGAATATAGTGAATGCGAATATTGGTGTAACGAATTTGGTACACATAGGGAATGGACTTACACCAACAGTATTGATACTGAAAAAGTAAAATACGACTCTAAGTATGGTGGTGTAAAATGGGCATATGTAACAACAATTCCAATTGGAAAACTACAAGCTTTAACCTTAAAAAAATGTGGTTATAGAATTATGGGTGACAATGGATTTTTACAAGCAGGTGTTGGTCTGTTTGACTTCTTACCAGCAAAATACAAAGAACCTCAAAAGCTTAAAACATTTGACTTTGGTAAATATTCTGACGGAGTCACAACATCAACTGAAGACAACAACAATAATAGCCATCAAAAGAAATTTGACTTAAAAAATATTGACTTTAAAGACGAAAAAGATGAATTTGACCCAATTCAAACAGATTCAACAGACTCTAAATATTTATTTAATAATGAAGATGCAATAATTGTCAATTTTAAAAAAGGAGACACAAATCAATAGGATTTGGGGACGGCCCCAAAATCCTATTTTTTTTATAACATTAGTATAATCCCTCATCATAGTAAAGTTGTAAAATGAAAGTAGGATTTGGGGACCGTCCCCAAATCCTACAATCTCATTCTAAATTTTGAATCCTATAAATTCAATTATAATTCCAGCTATTACACCTATACTAAACAACAATCCTACAATTTGCAAGTTTTGTTTTATTCCTTTATTAGTTCTAAATAAAACTGCTAGTCCAACACCTGCCCCAACTAATAAACCTGAAATCATAGTTGCAACAGAAATTACATTTTCTAAATACATTTGTGTTAATATAACAGATGAAGCACAATTAGGAATTAAACCAATCATTCCTGCAATTAATGGACCTAAAATAGGTTTATTTTGTAAAAAACCTGAAATGTGCTCTTCCCCTATTAAATAAATTGCTCCATTAATAACTATACTAACTAACAAAATAAACACAAAAATGCTTAAAGTATGCTTTAATGCTGATTTTATAATCCCATGTTCACAATGACAATGCTCTTTTTCGCATAAATCAATTATCTTCTCTTCTTCTGCTTTTCCTCTATTTTTCAAATTTATCACCAAATCAATGATAACCCCTGCAATTATTCCAACTACTAATTTAATTCCTAATATTGCAAAAATCTTTCCTGCTGAAACTGCTTCTGATAAAAAGATTGGCAACATCTCATCAGAAGTTGAAAGATAAACTGCAATTAAAGTTCCGAATAGTAATTACTCTTGCTGCATATAAATTAGTTGCTGACACTGAGAATCCACATTGTGGAAAAACACCTAAAATACTTCCTATTAATGGCCCAAATTTCCCGGATTTTTTAATTGCTTTTTTAGTCTTGTCCTTTGTTTTATGTTCAATATATTCCATAATTAAATATGTAATAAATAAAAATGGGACTAATTTAATGCTATCTATTATAGCATCTAATAATACATCTATCATAGCTTTTCCCTTTCCTCTTTTGTTTCCATATTATACCATGTATTTAAAAAATATGCAATGGCATGTTCTCTTGGTCTTTTTCGTAAAATTTATGTCGATGTTATAGGAAAATCTATGATTTTTCCTATAACATTAAAAGGAGCAAAAAGGAAATGTCCCTAATTGCACCTATCTTCTTCTACAACAACCACAGTTATTATTATTGTTATTGCAATTTCCTGTGTTTGGAACAATATTAATTCTTGCATTTAATCCATCTGAATTGGTAATTTGGTAAGTACATCCATTTTCTGCTATTTCATTACATCCACAACTATTTCCATTGTTTTGATTATTACTAATCGTTAAAACTCTATTATTACTTCTTTCGTTATCATTGTTATCACAAAAACATGAACTATTACATGAAAGTTTATCAATAAAACGGCAAATTATACAAGTTATATAAGCTGTTATAAAACTTAAAATAGCATATGTTATAGCTGCAATTAAAAAATTCAAATTA
Source organism: uncultured Clostridium sp. (assembly GCA_948468045.1). Taxonomy (GTDB): domain Bacteria; phylum Bacillota; class Clostridia; order TANB77; family CAG-508; genus CAG-269. The sequence goes on from CAOKGO010000011.1 coordinate 9,378, forward strand.
TTTACAATAAATGTAACAATTAAAAATATTGCAAATATTATAGCAGCTACTAAAACTGGACATTTTAGAATTTTTTGCAATGCAATTGAAATTATAATAACTGCAACTGGCAATGCAAAAAATATAAGTAATAAATTCATAACTTCTCTCCTTTTCCTTTTTTACTATATTTTATGCGTTACCAACATTTTTTGTTAATCTAAGTTAATTTTAAGTTAATAAAACTATACTAGAACAAACGGAGCATGATTTAAAATTTATTATTTTATGATAATTTATATATCATATTTCACTTCTACTAAATACAATCCTTGTGGCGGCAATGTTTTACCAGCTTTCATTCTATCTTTTCCTTTTATAATTTCTACTATTTCTTCTGGTTTAACGTTACCTATTCCTACTTCTACTAACGTTCCACAAATAATTCTTACCATATTATATAAAAATCCATTTCCTGTAAGTTCTACCCATATTCTGTCATTTTCTTTTTCAATTATTTCTGCTTTATAAATTGTTCTTACACTACTTTTGCTACTTGTTCCACTTGCTTTAAAAGCTTTAAAGTCATGTTCCCCCTCAAAATACTTTATTGCTTGTTTCATTTTTTCTATATCTAATTTCATTGGAATATGTGTTTCTAAATTTCGGTAAATTGCAGTTCCCATTTTTGAATTGTTAATTATATAGCGATATGTCTTTTTTTTACATGATAACCTACTATGGAATTTTTCTTCTACTTCTTCAGCTGATTTTATTAAAATAGATTTTTTTAAATTACTATTTATTGCTATTGCAAATTTTTCAATTGGAATATTTGAATTGGTTTTAAAATTAGCAACTTGTCCGTAGGGCATGTACTCCACTATCTGTTCTTCCAGATGCACTGAGTTCTACTTCTTCTCCTGTAATTGCTTGAATTGCTTTTTCTATTGTTCCTTGTATATTTAATTTATTAGGCTGTTTTTGCCAACCGATTAAATTCCTTTCCATCATATTCAATAGTTAGTTTTATATTTCTCATACTTAATTTATATTCCGCCTTTCCTATATACCAACAAAGTCGCCCTTTAGCGACTTTTTGTTTTATTAAATGAAAGTTCTTCAGACTTCCTATAATATAAATCCATTTCATATAGGAAAATCTTTAATTTCCTATAACTTCAATATGTTTTAATTATTATCTTCTTTTACTTTATTTTTTCCTTTTTTTCTTTCTTCTGTAAATCTTTTAGTTACAAGATTACTAATTAAAATTTTCTTTAACACATCTTCTCTTACATCTGCAATTAATGTTCCATCTTTTGCTACTGACATTTTTCCTGTTTCTTCTGATACAATTACAACAATACTATCTGATTCTTTTGATATTCCAATTGCTGCTCTATGCCTTGTTCCTAGTTCTTTTGCAATATCTTTATCATCTGCTAATGGTAATACACATGCTGCTGATACAATTTTATTTCCTGATATAACGACTGCTCCATCATGTAATGGCGTTTTTGGTTCAAAAATGTTTACTAATAATTGTGGTGAAACTTCTGCATTCATTGGAATTCCTGTTGCTATAATATCTTGTATTTTAATGTCTCTTTCCATTACAATTAAAGCTCCTGTTTTGGCTTTAGAAAGCTCTGTTGCCGCAATTACTATTTTATAAATATCCTCTTTTGTTTTAGTAGATACATCTTTATCAAGCCCAAAAAATTTGGTTAATTTATTTGTTCCTAATTGCTCAAGTCCTCTTCTTAACTCTGGTTGGAAAATTACAATAATTGCTATAACTCCTAAATTCATAATTCCTGTTAATATCCAATTTAAAATTTTTAAATTGCACAATCCACTTACCCATGTTGCTATAATCAAAAGAACTATTCCTTTAATTAATTGCCATGCTCTTGAACCTTTTACTATTTTAAAGAAACAATATAATAAAAATATAACAATTGCTAAGTCTACTATTAGTGTAATTAATTCTAATGGATTTCCTTGTAATGACTTGATATAAGCTATTATATTATCCTTATAGAAATTTTCCCAGTTCATTCCTAAATTTATTATCAATTTTTTTCTCCTTTATATTTCTTTTGTTCTTTTTCTAAGCCATTAAAGCAAATACAAGTGATGCTCCTGTTCCTGCTACCATTAACAAAGCTAAAATCCCTGCCATGATTTTAACAAATACTTGTCCTTTGTCATATTTTGTTGCTTTTTCTTTAATTTCTTTATTTTTCATTTTATTCACCCTTTCTTAACTTTTAAATATTTCCCACTTATTATTATAACACATTTTATTAAATTTTCAACTATTTAATTTCCTTTTCCTATTTCTTCTAAAGCTTTATCTATAATTTATTCTATATTTGTATCTTTTTGAATGAGCATTTAGATATTCAATTTTCGATTTTGCAAGAACTAAAAAATATTTTCAGCAATATATGATTCTCTATCTTCTTTTTTCATTATTTTTCCCCTTATTTTACAATTTCTAATATTGTTTTCTCTTTATTAATTTCTTGTTTTGATATTTTTATAATTTCTTGCAATTTAGTTTTTGCTTCTTTTAATTTAGTTTCATCATTTGCATGAATGTAAGCTAAAATCTCGCCATTTTCAATTTTGTCTGATACTTTTTTTGTTAAAATAATTCCTACTGCATGGTCAATATTATCTTCCTTTTTTTCTCTTCCTGCACCTAAAATTCCTGCTAATTTACCAATTTCTTTGCTATCCATTTCTTGTACATATCCAGTTTTTTGGCTATAAATTGGTTCTATATATTTTGCTTTTGGTAATTTTTCAAGATTTTCTATAAAACTACTATCTCCACCTTGATTTTCAACTAATTTGATGAATTTATGATATGCTTTATTATTTTCGATATTTTCTAATAAAAGTTTTTTATTATTTTCTAAATTTTCTCCTTTTCCTACTAATTTTAACATATAAGCTCCTAGCTCTAACACTACTTCTTTTAAATCTTTTGGCATATCTCCCTTTAGAAAATTTACTGCTTCTATTACTTCTAGTGAGTTTCCTATTGAATGTCCTAAAGGTTCATTCATATTAGTTAATACACAAACTGTTTCTCTTTTTGCTAATTTTCCTATTTCTATCATTGTTTTTGATAATTTTCTCGCTTGGTCAATATCTTTCATAAATGCACCTTTTCCAACTGTTACATCTAATACTATTTTTTGTGCCCCACTTGCTATCTTTTTGCTCATAATACTAGAAGCAATAAGTGGAATACTTTCTACACAAGAGATGCTATCCCTTAAAGCATATAATTTTTTATCTGCTGGTGCTAAGTTTAGTGTTTGCGAAATCATGCTTATTCCAATTTGTTTTACATTTTTAATGAACTGTTCCATTTCAATTCCAGTTTTATAACCTGGTATTGCCTCTAATTTGTCTACTGTACCACCTGTAAAACCTAATCCCCTTCCTGACATCTTAGCAACTGGAACTCCCATGGAACTTACTAATGGTAAAAGAATAAGTGAAACCTTGTCACCTACTCCACCTGTTGAATGTTTATCCACAATTGTTTCATTTAATGTGGATAAATCTAGTATTTCCCCAGAATGTGCCATAGCTATTGTCAAATTTGTTGTTTCTTGGTCTGTCATTCCATTTAAAAATATAGCCATAACTAAAGCTGATGCTTGGTAATCTTTCACATTTCCTTTTGTGTATTCTGTTACAAAATATTCAATTTCTTGTTTAGTTAATTCTTGCTTGTCTCTTTTTTTCTCAATAATATCTATGATTCGCATTTTTTCACTTCTTTCCTTGTTATTATACAAATTTCTTTGTAAAACTTCTTCTATGTATTGGACACAATCCATATTCTTTAATTGCTGCAATATGTTTTGCTGTTCCATAACCTTTATGTGAAATAAATCCATATTGTGGGTAAATCTCGTCCCATTCTCTCATAATTCTATCCCTTGTAACTTTAGCTAAAATTGAAGCAGCTGCAATATTATAACATTTAGCATCACCTTTTATTATAGCGTTATAAGGAATTCCTTTTGTATCAATGTGGTTTAGTGCATCTACTACAATTAAATTTGGTTTTATATCTAAACCATCTACTACCTTTGTAACTCCTTGTTTAGTAGCATTTAATATGTTTATTTCATCAATAACATCTTGTCCGATAATTGCAACTGAGTAACTTATAGCTTCTTCTATAATAATATCATACAATTTTTCTCTCTTTTTCTCAGAAACCTTTTTAGAGTCATTTACCCCCTCTATCATAGAATTTTGTGGCATAATAACTCCTGCTATAACCACTGGTCCTGCTAGTGGTCCTCTTCCTGCTTCATCAATTCCACATATTTTTTCAAATCCTTTTTGGTATAAATCTTTTTCTATTTCTTTTAATTTAATTAATCGTTCTTGTTCTTTTTCTTTCATTTTTGTTATTCTAAACCTTTCTATTATTACCACTTATATTAATTTAAAATAATTATAAACTTTTTTATTGAAAACTCAAACATTATTTTCGATTGCTGTTAATGAATAATTTCCATCATATCCTTGAGTGTTATATACCTCTACTGTCACATTAGTTTCATCAAATTTAATTAAATATTTCTCATTTTCTGCTAATTTTATTTTGTCTAAGCCCCAACTTGACTGTGCCTCTGGTGTTAGCCAATAGCAAGTCGTTATATCAGTAATTCCAAAATTAGATGGTACTTCATTTTCTTCTACTTTTTTTAATTTTGCATTTATAACATATGCCTCATTTCTAACATTAGCTTTTTTCTCTTCATCTGGATTAATTCCCATTTTAAAACTGGCATCTTCTACATATTCCCTAGCCTTTGCTTGAATTAATAACATATTTGTTTTTAATTCTTCTATTTGAGCCATTTTTATTGTATCTTTGCTATAATAAAGCACAATTCCTGCTAAACTTATTAAAATAACAATTGTAATTGATAATACTATTAATGTTACACCATTTGTTTTATTTTTTACTATTTTTATATCCATTTCTTAATCCCATTCTTTCCTAATGCACAAAAAAATGTAGTTTGATAATTTCAAAATTGTAATTATTTTTTTGAGCTTCAGTCCCTTTCTTTTTTATTTCTAATTTTCTTTTACATTATATATTTTTATTGTAATATTTTCAATACAAAGACAATCTTTTTTCACATAATTTTCACAAATCTATTGTATTATATCTTCATAATAGGTTATTATATTAATATATTTTAATTAAAAACTTGTTATATTTTTATTTGCATTTTTAGAATATCTAGTAAAGTACTATTTCAAATTGTTAAAAATAAAAATATAATAAATTTTATAGAAAGGGTTGAATAAAATGGAAGAAAATGAAAAAAAAGAAGAAAAGGTTCAAAATTTTAAAACTGTTCAAAATCCAAATACATATAAGAAAAACGCTTTTAAAAGTGAAACTACACCAAAAGCAAAAATTGGATTTGGAAAAGGTGTTTTATTGCCATTCTTTTGTGGTATAGTAGGTTCTACAGTAGTATTAGGGACTTGTTTTGGTATTCCCTCTATTCGTTCTAAATTATTTAATGAAAATAAAACTATTATAAATAATTCTAGTAATTCAGAAAGTTCAGGATATGTTAGTCAAACTTCTCTTTCTAACTACTCAGATACATCTGTTTATGCAGCCAATAAGGTTTTACCATCAATTGTAGGAATTGAAGTTGAATATAATGTTAATAATTCATTTATGTCTATGTTTGGAAAACAATCTAGTCCAGCTACTGCAAAGGCTAGTGGTTCTGGTATTATTATTAGTGAAGATGGCTACATTTTAACTAATAACCATATTGTTGCCACATCTTCTTCTGAATCTTATTATGAAGTTTCAGAAGCTACTAAAGTATCTGTTACTTTATTTAATGATGAAGAACAATATGAAGCTAAAATTATAGGAAAAGATGAACAAACTGATTTAGCTGTTATTAAAATTGAAAAATCTGGACTTTCTAAAGCAGAATTTGCTGATTCAGATAATATAAAAGTAGGCGAATTTGCTATGGCTGTTGGAAATCCATTAGGTATGCAAAGTAGTATTACTTGTGGTGTTATTAGTGCTGTAAATAGAGAGGTTACAGATTCTGATGGAAAGAAATTTACTTTAATCCAAACAGATGCTGCAATAAATTCTGGTAATAGTGGTGGTGCTTTGGTAAATAGTGAGGGAAAAGTAATTGGTATCAATACCTTAAAACTTTCTGGAACAGGAATTGAGGGGATGGGATTTGCTATTCCTATTAATTCTACAACAGATATTACTTCTCAATTAATTCAATATAGCAAAGTTAAAAGACCTTATATTGGAATTTCTGGAATGGATTTAACAGAAAACACTGCAAAAGCAAATAACTTAGTTGTTGGTATATATGTAAAATCTATTGACGACTTCTCTGCTGGAGAAAAAGCAGGTATTAAAATTGGTGATGTAATTATTGAGGCAGATGGTAAAAAAATTACTAAAATGGATGAATTAAATGCTATCAAAAATTCTCATCAAATTGGAGATGAAATGAAAATTAAAGTAAATCGTAATGGACAAGAAAAGGAATTGACTATTACATTAGGAGAGCAACCATAAATTCAATTTTAATTTTTCAATTATTCACTTACAGTTCACACAAAGGACAAATTTGATTGGTAAAATACTACCATAGTCAGTAAGAAAAATAATGCTGATGAAAGAAAAAACATCCCCTTTTATTTTCAAAAAAGAAACGTCAAAAATAAAGTAAACCCAAATTATTAGACAAAAAGTTTAATAAGGAGGGTTTACGTATAAAAGACGTTTCTTTTTATATTACTATTAAATCCATTTCATTTGTAAAAGTTTCATTTCCATAGGCATAAATTATATATAAGGCATCACTTGTTACATAGAATTCTTTTGAATTTTTTATATCATATTTACTACTTGAAAGATCTCTACTATAAATTTTATAGCCAAGATTTTTCAAATCTTCTACCTTTTTTTGTTCTGTACTAATTTCATTTTTTATTTTTTGTTGCAACTCTGTTTGTTCAATTTCTTCTATTCTTAAAACTTCTTCTAATGAAATTTCTTTATTGTTTCTCAAATCATAATTATATGTTTTAAGAATTACCCTTTGTGCATTATTTCTCTCTTTTAAATTAGAACGTATAATTAAAGATAATATTCCATTTTGCACATTTGAAACATATTCTACGGTATAAATTGAATTATTGTTTTTGCTATTTAATACACTATTAATCTTACTTTCAAAAGCTTCAATTTCTTTATTATATTTTTCTACTATTTTACCATCTATATTGATATAAGGAATATGTACATCTATATCATAATCATTTATTTTGTTTTCTTTTTTCTGTGTTTTGGTGTATACTAGTGGTTTTTCAGTTTCTATTTTTTTGTTATCTTGTCTTTCTCCCTCTTCAACATATATATTATTTGTAAAAATTTGGTCAAAACCTGCTTGTAGTTCCTCTATTTGCTCTACTGTTTTTTTGCCTATTTGACTTTCTGGCTCTACTCCAAATATGTCAATTCTTGCATAAAATTGGACATAGAAAGCAATAATTATTGATATTATACATATTACTATAATTGTAATATAAATTGCTATTTGTTTTTTATTAAATACTTTTTCTTCTGGCAAAGTTACTTTCATTTCTAACCTTTCTCCTTTTGAGACATTAGGGACAGGTCTAAAATGTCTCATGTTTAGTTTTTTTCTATTATAGCATTTATATTTTAGTTTAGCAATTATTTTTTGCAAAATATATTAATGGATGAACTTCCTCTAATATATTTCAAATGTCTTGGTTTACCTCATCCTATCCAAAATTTCTGTCCTATCTAGAACGATTTTCATCATCTCGCCTGCTCTTGCGGCTACCTCTCCACTGTACTCTCTATGTAAGCATCCTTACCATATATTAAATATATTTTACATAATTCTACAAATTCTTGCTATTTTTTAGGCTAAATAACAAAATTAAACAAAAATACCTTTTCCACATAAAAACTTTTTCACATTTTCCTCTCCTCACTTATCACGTTTTTTTCTTCAATTTTCTTGACTATTTAGCATTTTTGAGGTATGATATTATATATTAAAATTAAGAATAGAAATGAGGAAATAAAAATATATGATATGTTCAGAATGTAAGCAAAATCCAGCCATTGTTTTTTACAACAAAGTAGAAAATGGAAAAGAAACCTTAGAAGGGTACTGTTATGACTGTGCCAAGAAAAAAGGAATTAACCCAAATGAGGTTTTAGCAAAGCAAAATGATATACTATCAAATGACAAAGTAAATTTATCAGACATGACAAAACAATTTGAAAACATCTTCAAAGATTTAGCTGAAAATATCAATTTAGAGGATATTGAAAACATTGATGGTGCAATAACATTTGGAAATATTGACCCAACCCAAGATGCAAATGATGAAAATGCACCAAAAATTGCAGGTGCTGCAATCCCACTTCGGTTCTATCTTCTCTAATATGTTTAATAGTCAAAATCAAAAAGACAAAGAGGGACAACAAAGTGAATCAATTGGTGGTAGAAAAAAAGTAAAAGTAGAAAAAAAGAAAAACACAAAACAAAGCAAAAAGAAAAAATTTTTAGATACATATGGAACTAACTTAACAAATAAAGCAAAAAACAATGAAATTGACATAGTTGTAGGTAGAGATAAAGAAATTCAAAGAATCGTACAAATTCTAAATAGGCGTTCTAAAAATAACCCTTGTTTAATTGGTGAACCAGGTGTTGGTAAAACAGCTATTGCACAAGGTTTAGCTATAAAAATTGCCAATCAAAATGTACCAGCAAAACTTCTAAACAAAGAAGTTTACTTATTAGATATGACATCTGTTATAGCAGGAACACAATTTAGAGGTCAATTTGAATCTAGGATGAAAGGAATAATTGACGAATGTAAAGAATATGGAAACATCATTTTAGTAATTGATGAAATCCATAATATCATTGGTGCAGGTGATGGTGAGCACTCTATGAATGCTGCAAATATCCTAAAACCTGCTTTATCAAATGGAGAAATCCAACTAATTGGTACAACTACTTTAAAAGAATACCGCAAATATATTGAAAAAGACTCTGCCTTAGAACGTAGATTTCAACAAGTATTAGTTGAAGAGCCAAATGTTGATGATTCTATTGGTATTTTAGAGGGTATCAAAAAATATTATGAAGAATATCACAAAGTAAAAATCTCTTCTGATGTAATCCGTGCAACTGTTATTATGTCTGAAAAGTACATTCATGATAGATTTTTGCCAGATAAAGCAATTGATATTTTAGATGAGGCTTGTTCTAGAATTAACTTAGAGAATAAAGAATTATACAAATTAGAGATGTTAAAACAAGAACTTAGTCAAGTTCAAGCCGAAAAAGAAGAAGTTGTTGCAGCTGATTCTACTGAGGATTACCAAAAAGCAGCTGACTTAAAAACTCGTGAATGTCAGTTAATAGAAGAAATTGACAAATTAAATAGTAAAATGAAATTAAAACAAATTACAATTCAAGATATTGCAAATGTAATTGAAAGTTGGACTAAAATACCAGTTAAAAAAATAACAGAGGCAGAAACCAAAAAACTATTAAACTTAGAAACTAATCTTCATAAAAGAGTTATTGGACAAGAAGAAGCAGTTAGCAGTGTATCTCGTGCGATTAGAAGAAATCGTGCTGGTTTGCAAAGCACAAAAAGGCCACCATCTTTTATATTTGTTGGTCCAACTGGTGTTGGTAAAACAGAACTTGCAAAATCTTTAGCATTTGAAATGTTTGGAAGTGAAGATTCTATAATTCGTATTGATATGTCTGAATATATGGAAAGTCACTCTACTTCTAAGCTAATTGGTGCACCTCCTGGATATGTAGGTTATGATGATGCTGGTCAATTAACAGATAAAGTTAAGAGAAAACCATATTCAATTATTTTATTAGATGAAATTGAAAAAGCTCATCCTGATGTATTTAATATTTTGCTTCAAGTTTTAGATGATGGAAAATTAACTGATAGTCAAGGAAATACAGTTAGTTTCTCAAATACAATTATTATTATGACCTCTAATGCTGGCTCTAACCTAAATAATAATTCAATTGGATTTGGTGGTCAAACAGTTAGTAAAAACAAAATTATGGACAGCTTAAAAGAAGTTTTCCGTCCAGAATTTTTAAATAGAGTTGATGAAATTGTATCTTTTGACAGCCTAACACAAGAACAATTAGTACAAATTATTAATCTAATGTTAAATGACACTATAAATGCTCTAAAAGAAAAAGACATAAAAATCGAAATTAGTAATAAAGCCAAAAACTTCATTTTAGAAAAAGGAACAAATATAAAATTTGGTGCAAGACCATTAAGGAGAGCTATTCAAAGATATATAGATGATGAACTTTCTGAAATGATTTTGCGTGGTGAACTTTTAGATGGAAATACTATACGTGTCGATTTAAAAGGAGAAAAACTACAATTTCAAATAAAATAGGAGAAAATCATGTTAAAACACGTACCAAATATTTTAACAATTATACGTTTATTATTAATACCAATAATTATATTTTATATTTTTACAGGGAACTACATTTTAGCATTTGTGTTTTTTACTATTTCTGGTTTAACAGATATAGCTGATGGGTTTATCGCTAGAAAATTTAACTTAATTTCAAATTTCGGAAAATTAATGGATCCTCTAGCAGATAAACTAACACAAATAGCCACCTTAACTTCCCTTGTACTTACAAATATTATTCCTATTTGGATTTTATTAATTGTACTATTAAAAGAATTTATTATGATTTGTGGCGCATCTTTTCTTTATGGTAAAGATGTAGTAGTATATAGCAAATGGTATGGAAAACTTGCTACTGTATTATTTTATATTGCTATTGTAATATCTCTTTTACTAAAACAATTTGAACTAATTGGAATTTGGAAACATTTAGATTTAAGCTTATATACTATTGCTTTAATTGCTACTATTTTCTCATTAATCATGTATATTAAAGACTTGTACAAAAAAGGATTTATAGATAAACAGGACTTAAAAAAAGAAGTAACTGTGGACAAAAAAAGATAGGATTTGGGGACGGCCCCAAAATCCTATCTTTTTTTTCTTCTTATAGGAAAAGTCTTCGAATTTGCTATAACATACATAAACATATTATTCATAATCTTCAATTAGTTGATTTAGTTCTTGTTTTCCGTTTATTTGAATTCCATTTTTTATGTTTATTTTATCTGTTTCTGTTAGGTATTCAGTTGTAATACTTGTTGTTTCCAATTCCTCTTGACTTCCATCTTCTAATATTTTATAAATTGCTACTTCGCCATCTTTATCTTTTACCATATAATGTTCTCCACATTCACCATCTTTTTCTTGATACATCTCTATTTTATTACTAGTAAAATTTTCTATATCATAGTCTTGATAATTATTTTGTATTTCTTCTTTTGTTAAATTAACAAATTCTTGTGGCAAATTATCATATTTGCTTGTTGTATGTCCACATTTTTTATAATGTATTTTAGTTGTTACTGAACAATTTGGTGATGTTTTTTCTTCTTGTGTATTAGCTTTTATTGTAGTTTCATGCTCCATACCCTCATATTCTTCTGTGCAATCATCTAAAATTTCTTCATTTTCTGAAACTATTGTCTCAAGCCTTGGTGTTTCTTCCTCTCTATTTGGAAAAAATAAAATAACTGCTGTAATACTTGCTACTATTACTACAATGATAGATATCATTGTTATTATTAATTTATTCATAAATTCAACTCTCCTTTATGCTTATTTTTCTTAGTGTTTACTAGATTTGTTAAATTTATACAAAAAATTTTGTTTTACATAAAAATGTCCCGAAGGAAACGTCCCCAATGCGACATTAATTTCTCCGCCCTCATCTGTTCGAAATAATTTAATTCCACTTTTCTTTAATCTTTCCAAGACATCAGAATTTGGGTGTCCAAATGTATTATTTTTACCCACTCCAATTAGTGCTACTCTAGGGTTTACAACATTTAAAAATTCTTGCGTTGATGATGTTTTTGACCCATGATGTGGAACTTTTAAAACTGTTGCTTTTAACTTTTCCAAATGTTTTTCATATTTTTTTAATATTGCTTTTTCTGCAACTTCTTCTATATCACCTGTAAATAGCATCGAAAAATCTTTATAAATCAATTTTTCAACTAAAGAATTATTATTTATTGCATTTTCTGATATTAAGTCTTTTCCGAGATGGCCATAAAACATCAAAATACAAGTCTTTTTCTATGTTTATGTGGTTTCCTGCCTCTACAACTTTTATATTTATATTTTTCTCTTTTACAATTTTCTTAAATTCCTCATAATTCTCGCAAGTTTCTAATTGTTTACCAATTATTACATTTCTTACTTTTATCTCTTGCATAACATAGAGCAGAGCTTGCACATGATCTTGATCAAAATGGCTAATCACAATATAATCTATTGAACTGTACCCCCTATCTAGTAAATATGGAAGTACAGTTTTTTTCCCAACATCAAAATCTTTATTCAAACTTCCACCACCATCTACTAAAATAGTTTTATTAGTAGGTGTAACAATAAATGTACAATCTCCTTGCCCAACATCTACAAAATAAACTTTTAAGTCCTTTGGCAAAATTGATATACAAACACATACAGAAAAAACAATTATTATACACATTATATATTTGCTTCTTTTTTGATTAAATTTATAGTGAAACAACGAAATTATATTTTTTACTCTTTTTTGGGTCTGTGTTAGTTTTCTTAAATGATAAATTGGATACAAAAAATACATAATTGCTAAAGTTACAAAATATAGAATAATTGCCAAAATAGATGGTGTTGCAAAATAGATTTTGGCAAATGGCAACTCACTTAACTTAGAAATTAATTGCAAAATATCTATTGCAAAATTTAAGAAAAAAGCAATTATTTTAGCTAATGGTTTAAATATAAATGCTATTATTGTACTGGAAAATCCGATTATAACTGTTGTTCCAATAATCATGCTAACTAGTAAATTTGTTATTAAAAAATAAATACCAACTATATTAAAATTGTAAAGTAATACTGGTAATATCATAATTTGTGCTGATAAACTAACTAATAATATTTCTTTTATTTTTATTTTTTCTCCTATAACTGGCTTTAAAAGAAGAATTCCAATAGTTGCTAAATATGATAGTTGTAAACCTATGTTTAGAATTAAAAATGGATTATATATTAAAATTCCTAATAAAGAAATTGATAAAATGTTCCAAACATCACTTTTTCTATTTAACATTTTAGCTCCAATTACAAGTACACTCATAACTACTGCTCTTACAATTGATGGCGAAAATCCTGTAATAAAACTGTATAAAATTAATATTGCAATTGTAACTATTTGTGTTTTTCTTTTTCCAAGTAATTTACTACATAACAAAGAGATTCCCATAATAATATAACCAATATGCATTCCTGAAATTGCTAATACATGAGAAATATTTGAAATTTGAAAGTTTTCTTTTATATCTTCTTGTATATCATCTGTTTCTCCTAATAATAAACCTTTTAAAATACTTGCATTTTCTTTTTCATATAATTCTTCTATTTTTTCTTTAAGTTTAGAATTTATATCGTTTGCTTTTTGTAAAATAGGATTTAACTGTTTTCTATCTAATAACTGCAAATTAGTGACCTTTACCCTACCAACTATTTTTAAAGTTTTTAAATACTTTTCGTCATCATAACCTTTATAGTTCCTTTGTTTTTCTGGTCTTTTAAATTCTCCCTGCAATTTTATTTTGTCACCATATTCTAATTCTTCTTTTTTGCTTACTTGAATATATAGATTTGAGTTTTTTTGATTTTTTAACTTTACTTGATATAAATTGTAATATTGTTTTTCTTTTTTCTGACTTACTACAATTCCTTGAATTTCAATATTTTCCCCATCTTTATAAAGATTTTCATACTTTTGATTTTGTAAAATTATAATGGTATTTGAAATTATAGAAGATATTATAAGAATCATAACTACTTGATTTGTGATAATTAATTTTAGATATTTTTTATATCTACTAAATGATAATAGTTTAAACTTTCTTTTGCTTTTATTTTTATATATTTTCTTTATTAAATAATATGTTGCATAACTTAGGATATAATAAAGGACTATACTTATTTTAAAGTATAGCCCCCATAATATACCTATTATATATCCTATTGTTGCAACCAAAATTGGTCTTTGTTTCATAGTTCTCCTTAAAATTTGTTTTTTAACTAAAGTAACAGTTTGTAACCTTATTGATTCCTTTGAATTGTGCTAATAAAAATTATAATCTATCTTAATTTATAGTACTCTTCTTGCTCCTAAGTATTTACTTGCTGCTTGGTTTACTGGTACAATACATACTGATTTTCCTGGTCTTGGTGCATGAATTACTTGACCCCCACCTACATAAATTGCAACATGACCACTATATATAACTAAGTCTCCTGCAGCTAAGTTGTTTCTAGCTACTGCTGTTCCTACTCCTGATTGACCTCCAGATGTACGTGGTAAGTTAATACCAAAATGTTTATATACATATGATGTGAATCCTGAACAGTCAAATCCTGTTGATGGTGATGAACCACCATAAGTGTATTTTGTTCCTATAAATTGTTTTGCATAAGATACTATTGATGCTCCATTTCCTGATGATTGTGCTTGTGTTTCTGTTTGTGTATTTGTTTGTGCTGTATTTGTTTTAGTTTGTGTTTTAGTTGCTGTATTTGTAGTTTTCCTAGAGCTACTGCTTCTTGAAGTTGTTTCTTTCTTTTTAGTTGTTGCTAATAAAGATGATGATATATAACCTTCTTTTCCATTTACTCTTACTTTGCTCCAACCATTTTCATTTGATAATACTTCAACTGCTGTGTTTAATGTTAAACCTGTTATTACTTCTGATGATTTACTTGCTTCTTTTCTAACATTTACACTTTCGCTATTTACATATTTTGTCTCAATAACTGGTTGTGGTTGTGTTTGTGGTTGTGTTTCTGGTGCTGGTGTTACTTGTTGTTCTTCTTTATTTTGTAATTTTTCTTTTCTAAGCCATCCTTTTGTGTTTTGTGCTTCTATACATACCCAACCATTAATAGCTTCTATTACATTTACTTCTTCATCTTTTTTTACTTCGATAATGTCTGTTGCATTAATAACTGGTACAATTTTTAGTTTTGTGTTTTCTGCTATTTTACGTTTTCCAAGTTCTTCATTTTTGTCTGTTTGTGCCTCTTTATTTTCTGTATTTTGTTCTGTTTGATTTTCTTTATTTTGCTCTGTTGGTTGATTTTCTGTACTTGTTGTTTCTTCATTGTTTGTTTGGTTGTTTGCTTCATTTTTTGCTTCATTAGTTGTATTTGTGTTTTCTACTTGTTCTACATTATTTACAGTTATTAAGTCTTGTCTTAAAAAACCTGTTATTCCTTTTGCTTTTACTTTGTACCAATCTCCTGTTTTTTCAATTACTTCTATTTCTTCATTAATAGAAAGTTGCTCTAATATTTTTGCGTTTTCATCTGCTGTTTCCCTAAGATTTGCTGTTTCTACAGTTATTTTTCCTGTGCTTACAGCTAAGCTCATGTTAATAAAAAACAAACTGATAATACTTACGGTTGCCATGATTACAATGCTTTTTATATTCATTTTACTTTTCATTTTTTCTTACTCCTTAATATATTATATTTGTATTCTGCCTCGATGTTTCCATTATACTATATATACAAAATTTTGTCAAATCTGAAAAATTTATCCGGAATTTATTGACAAATCAAGTTTTTTATAATATAATATTTTCACTTATGAATGAATTAAAAATAAACTTCTCCCCGGTAGTTTGTTTTGTATTCATATAAATAGTAAACTAAAAAAAGAAATAGGAGGGTAATGATTACCATGAATAATACTACATATAGCGCTAAACGTGGCGAAGTTGAAAGTAAATGGTATATTATTGATGCCACAAACAAACCACTTCGGAAGAGTAGCAACAGAAGCTGCTAAATTATTAAGAGGAAAACACAAACCAACATACACACCTAATATTGATACAGGTGACCATGTTATTATATTAAATTGTAAAGATGTTATCTTAACAGGAAATAAAATAAATCAAAAAATTTATAGACATCATTCAGGTTATATTGGAGGAATGAAAGAAGTTCCTGCCAAAGTAATGCTTGAAAAAAATCCAGAAAAAGCAATGACATTAGCTGTTAAAGGAATGTTACCTCATAACTCTTTAGGAAGACAACAAGCAAAAAAATTAAGAGTTTACGCAGGAAGCGAACATGAAAATCAAGCACAAAAACCAGAAGTATGGGAGGTAAAATAAGATGGCTAAAAAAGAAAATATTGTTTTCTACGGTACAGGTAGAAGAAAAAGTTCCATTTCTAGAGTTAGACTTGTAGAAGGAACAGGTAAAATCACAATCAATGGAAAAGATATTGAAGAATTCTTCGGTTTAGAAACATTAAAAGTTATTGTAAGACAACCATTAACAGTTACTAATACAACTACTAAATATGATGTAATAGTTACTGTAAAAGGTGGTGGATTCACTGGTCAAGCAGGTGCTATCCGTCATGGTATTGCAAGAGCTTTAAATGAAGCAAATAGTGAATATAGACCAGCTTTAAAACAAAACGGTTTCTTAACAAGAGATCCTCGTATGAAAGAAAGAAAAAAATACGGTCTTAAAAAGGCAAGAAAAGCGCCTCAATTCTCAAAAAGATAAAAAAGTGCCCTTGGTGGGCAAGAGGTCAAAAAATATATACAATGCGGTAATCATTGGTATTACTGCTTTTCTTTTATTTTTATAAAAGTCATTAAGAGCTGATAAAAGTTGTCAAAAACTACTGCGTAATATACACACAATATACAAATATAAAAAGACATCATATTTTACTATAATATCTTTTTATTTTACTAAAAGTATGCTTCCATATATTTCTTAAAAAACTCAACATCCATCATCTGTTCTGGGTGCCATTGTACACCTATTATATTATTGTATTCTATAGATTCTATAATTCCATCCTCACTAGTTGCTATAACTTTAAAATCTTGTGCCACTTTATTGATTGCTTGATGATGAAATGAATTAACTTTTAAGTTATTAGTTTTATAACATTTTTCTAAAAATGAATCTTTTTCTATATTAATTGAATGCATCTTTAATCCTTCTTTACTTGAATGATTTTGAATATCTTGATATAAACTTCCACCAAAACATACATTTATAGATTGAATTCCTGCACAAATTCCTAATATTGGTTTATTTAATTTATGAAATGATTTAATAAGAGAAAAATCTAATTCATCTTCCAAATTATAATTTCCCAAATTTGTTTCTTCTATGGCTTCCTCTCCGTAATATTTAGGATTAACATCTATACTTCGCCCTGTTACTATCAGTCCATCGCATATATTTACTACTGTTTCTAATTGTATATCTGATGAAACTGGAAACAATAAAACATTTAACTCTTCAAAAATATCTTTAAAATATTTATTTAAATAAAAATGTTCTCTAAAATATTTTTCATTATCAAATTTCTCATATCTTTGGGTTATTGCTAATATCATATTTATTTTCTCCTTCTATAATTATTATTTATTTCATTATAACTTTACAATATCCTAACACGATTAAGAACTACGAAACGTTGCCTATTAGATTATTTTACATGCTCCTTTTATTCTTAATTGACCTCATACCATTTATTGTTCTTACAATAAGTCTAAATTGGATTTCATTGCATTTTTATTCTGATAAAACCCAAATTTTCTATATAAATTTATTGCAATAGGATTTGATGTTCCTAATTCAGCTTTGCTAATATTTTTACTTTTAAGGAATTTTATACATTCCTTTATTAATTCTTTTTGAATTCCATTGTTTCTAAATTCTTCCTTTGTATATACATTAGAGATATATCCAATTTTGCCAGATAAATTTGTATATAATGGTAAATACTCTATAATTTGTACAGCACATGTTGCAATTATATCACTATTGATTTCTTTTATAAAACAAAAATAATCTTTATTCAAATGCTTATCCAAAAATAATTTAGCATTATTTTGTAATATTATATCATCACAGTTATATTCTTCTTTCCCCTCTTCTTTTTGATGTTCAACTCTCAAAGTAGAAAGATTATCTATATCCTCTAAATTTGCTTTTCTTATCATATTTCCTCCTAATTAAACCACAGAAGTTACAATACTTCTGTGGTTTTTGTTTGTATTACTATTTTTATTCTTAATCAAATATCTAAAAGTAAAAAATCATATCATCTTCAACAGCTATTACATCTAAATTATATTTTTCACTTAATTCTCTTGCTAATAATACAGGATTTGCATTTAATATATCACTATTAAAATGTGTTAATAATAGTTTTTTAGGTCTTATTTCCTTAATAAAATTCTCAACTGCTGGTATATCTAAATGTTTTGGATTTGGTTTAGAATTAATATTATATGGCACATTCATAATTAATATATCACATTTTTTATATGTTTCTAATAATTCAGCAAAATATCCTGTGTCTGTTACTATTCCAATCTTATTTTTCTTTGTATTAACTATAAAACCATAATTTTCGACACCATGTCTATGTTCAACTGATGTTTCTATTTTTATATTTTTGATTTTATATTTTGTTCTTGGTTTTATGATATGCATATTTTGAGGAAAATTCATTAAATATCTTTGTAATATTTTGTCATCAATTGCTTGTTTTGGAAGTAATACTGTCCCCCTCTTTTCATCTCCACCATTTGTCATTAGTTCTACAAATATATTCAAGTCATTGGAATGGTCTATATGTATATGTGATAGGATAATTCCATCTAACTCATCTTCATAATTATTTATATATTTATTAAACGTATTTACTCCTGGGTCGATTATTATATTTGTATCATCTACTTTTAAATATAACCCTCCTGCTTCTCTAATCCTTTTAAAAAATATTTCTTTACTTCCTGTTGTTCCAAAAAAATGGATAAAATTCATGTTGTTTCTCCTTTATTATTAATTTTCCCATTTTCTAATAATGCATTTCCATAAACTTGCAATTGCTATATTTTATCACACAACTAAATTTTTATTTTGTTATCCATTTTACCAAATCCAAATTTGCTGGTTCTAACAACATTTCATGTCTTGGCATAACTCTAAATGTATAACCATAGTTACCACCAGTTGTTAATTCTATTTTAGATGTAAAATAATATTTTTTGCTATCATCATCTTGGTCTTGTAATTTCATTGGTGTAATGCTAACATTTTCTACAACACCATTTTCCAAAATTTTTCCATAGTAAACTTCCACCGTAACATTTTCCACATTGATATTTGGTAATTGTACCTCACAAGCAACTTCAATATTGTTTCCTGCATCTATTGTAATATTATCTAAATTATTTACTTGTGTAATTTTAATATCTTTCCAATTTCCATATAAGTCTTTTTTCCATGAATTATATGCTGCTACATTATCAATATCACCATAATATTTCTTAGTTAAATTACAAAGTGGAATATACAAATTATTTGTGTAATCTACTAACATTCTAGCAGTACTATATCTACCACCTGTTGTGATAATAGAATTTTTCATCAATTCTAACCATTTTTTAGATATTTTATTTTTATCTTTTTCATAATATATAGGTATTATTTTTTCTTCCAATGTACGATACATACTTTCGCTATCTGCCATGTCTTGTGCTTCATAAGAATCATATTCAGCATTTGTTCCAATAGTCCATCCATTGTTCTGAGTATATCCTTCTGCCCACCAACCATCTAAAACACTAAAATTGATAACTCCATTTACAGATGCTTTTTGTCCACTTGTTCCAGATGCTTCCATTGGTCTTCTTGGATTATTTAGCCATACATCTACACCACTTACTAAGTATTTTGACATTGCTATATTATAGTTTTCTAGTATAAATATTTTTCCTTTAAATTGTGGCATCATAGATATTTCATGTATATATTTAATTAGGTCTTGCCCTTCTTTATCTGCTGGATGTGCTTTTCCTGCAAATATAATTTGAACTGGTCTGTCTGCATTATTTAGAATTTGTGTAATTCTTTCTAAATCTTTAAAAATTAGAGTTGCTCTTTTGTAAGTTGCAAATCTTCTTGCAAATCCTATTGTTAATGCTTCTGGATTTAGTTTTGAAACTATTTCATTTATTTCATCATAGCTGTATCCTGAACGTCTTAATCTTTCTGTTGTACTATCTTTTACCCATTTTAATAATTTTACTTTTCTGTCTGTATGTACAGTCCATAATTTGTCATCTGGAATGTTTCTAATTTTTTCCCATGTTGTATCTTTATGAATATTATCTTGCCAATATGGTATTAGATATTTATTGTATAATTCTTTTAATTTTGGTGCTAACCATGAACAAGTATGAATTCCATTAGTTACATATTCAATTGGAGATTCGTTTGCTGCTATGTTTGGCCATACTTCACCAAATAATTCTCTTGATACTGCACCATGAAGTTCACTTACCCCATTCTTTTTCCCTGCAATCTTTAGTGCTAAAATACCCATATTGAACCCTTCGTCTAAGTCAATTGATGGCTTCATTCCAAGTTTTAAGAACTCTTCTCTTGATAATCCTAATCTTGGCCAAAAGTCTTTGAAATATCTTTCCACTAAAGCAAGTGGGAAAATATCATTTCCAGCAGGTACTGGTGTATGTGTTGTAAATACAGTTTTTGAACTTGCTATGTCTTTTGCAACTTCAAAAGATACTTGTTTTTCTTTTATTATATCTTTTATTATTTCTAAGTTTAAAAATGCAGAATGTCCCTCATTCATGTGATATACAGTTGGATTTAAATGTAAATATTTTGTTAATAAATTTACACCTGCCATACCTAAAACTATTTCTTGACGTATTCTCATTTCTTGGTCTCCACCATATAGTCTTAGTGTTACATCTCTGTCTTCTTCATTGTTTTTTTCAATATCTGAATCTAATAAATATAATTTAACTCTTCCTACATTGATTTGCCAAACTTTTAAGTATAATCTTCTTTTTGGGAATTTTACATAGATTGTTAAATCTTCCCCTTTTTCGTCTTTTACAGGATTGATTGGCATATCATATAAATCAATATTATGGTATTCTGTTTCTTGTTGACCATAACCGTTGATTTTTTGATGGAAATATCCATTTTTATAAAGCAAACCAACAGCAACTAGTGGTATTCCTAAATCACTAGCTGACTTTAAATGGTCTCCAGATAAAATTCCGAAGTCCTCCTGAATAAATTGGTATGGTTTGGTCTAAACCATATTCTGCTGAAAAATAAGCAATTAAGTCATTTTTGTTTTCTGGATATTTGTTTGTAAACCATGTATTTTTACTGTTCATATAGTTTTGAAAATTTTCTACTATTTTATCATATTCTTTTAAAAATGCTGTTTCTTTTGCTACTTTTTCTAGTCTATCTTGTGATACATGTTTTAAAAATTTGACTGGGTTTTTACTTGATTGTTCCCATAAATCATTATCAATTTTTTGAAATAATCTTAAAAATTCGGTGTTCCATGACCACCATAAATTATTTGCTATTTCTGATAGCTTTTCAATCCTTTTTGGTAATTGTGGATTTACTGTAATTCTATTGAATATATACATTTTTAATTGTCCTCCTTTGTATTTTGCTTAAAGCTTTTTCTCTTGCATTTTTTATATCTATATTATCTATTAAATCTTCTTTTTTGTCAAATGTTTTTTATACTATTTCCAATTTTTTATTCTTTCCATTGCTTCTATTGTATTTTCTTTTGTTCCAAATGCTGTTAGTCTAAAATATCCTTCTCCATGTGCTCCAAAACCACTTCCTGGTGTTCCTACTATGTTTACTTCTTCTAATAGTTTATCAAAGAATTCCCATGATGTCATTTTTTCTGGTACTTTTAGCCATACATAAGGTGAATTTACTCCACCATATACAGTAAATCCTGCCTCTTCTAATCCTTCTTTTATAATTTTTGCATTTTCTAGATATGCTTTAATATTTTCTTTTATTTGTTTTTTACCATCTTCTTTGTATGTTGCTTCTGCTGCTCTTTGAACTATGTAAGATACACCATTGAATTTTGTACAAGTTCTTCTATTCCATAATTTGTTTAAAGAGATTTCTTCTCCTGACTTTGTATATCCTTTTAGTCTTTTTGGAACTATTACATAAGCACATCTAACTCCTGTAAATCCTGCTGTTTTAGAATAACTTTTAAATTCAATTGCAACATCTAACGCCCCATCTACTTCGTAAATGCTATGTGGCACATTTTCTTCTGTTATAAATGCTTCATAAGCACAATCATACAAAATAATTGCTTTATTTTCTTTAGCATAATCTACCCATTTTTTTAATTCTTCTTTATTTAAAACTGTTCCTGTTGGATTATTTGGAAAACATAAATAAATCATGTCTACCTTTTCTTTTGGTAGTTTTGGTACAAATCCATTTTCCTCTGTTACTGGCAAATATACAATTTCCCTTCCACACATGATATTAGTATCTAAATATACTGGATAAACTGGGTCTGTAATTGCTACTTTATTACTTGAAGAAAAAATATCTACTATATTTCCACAATCACATTTTGCTCCATCTGATACAAACACTTCATCTTCAGCTATTTCTACTCCTCTTGCTTTATAGTCATTTTCTACAATTGCTTTTCTTAAAAATTCATATCCTTGCTCTGGTCCATATCCTTTAAACCCTTGTGCTGTTCCTATTTCATCTACTGCTTTATGCATTGCTTCTAAACAAGCAGGTACTATTGGTTTTGTTACATCTCCAATTCCTAATTTAATAATTTTTTTGTTTGGATTTTCTTGTGTATATTTAGCAACTTTTTTAGCAATTGTTGAAAACAAATAACTATCTTCCAATTTCATAAAATTTTCATTAATTAGACTCATTTTTCCCTCCTATGAGACAGTAGGGACAGGTCTCAATTGTCTCATTCTTTATTGAAACTGTTTAAACCTGCAACTTCTATCTCATTCTTCTAGTTTTTTCTATTTTTATTTTTTTGAGACATTTTAGACCTGTCCCTACTGTCTCAATTCTCCATCAAAAACTGTTGTGGCAGGTCCTGTCATATAAATATGATTGTCTTGTTCATTCCATTCTATTTGTAATGTTCCTCCGTAGTAATTCTACACATACGTTTCTATTTGTTAGCCCATTTATTTGACAAGCAACTACTGAACCACAAGCACCTGTACCACAAGCAAGTGTCTCTCCTGAACCTCTTTCCCATACTCTCATTTTTATATTTTCTTTGTCTATAATTTCTATAAATTCTACATTTGTTTTGTTTGGAAATACAGATGCTGTTTCTAAAACTTTTCCATATTTTTGTACATCAAAATTTTTGACTTCTTCTACTATTGTTACTGCATGTGGATTTCCTGTTGAAACACAAGTACATATAAATTCTTTATCAATTGCTTTTACTTTTAAGTTTTTCACAGGCTTTTCAATTGCCATAACTGGTATTTTTTCTGGTTCTAAAATAGGTTCTCCCATGTCTACTCTTACTGTTTCTACTTCTCCATTTTCTATATTTAAGTTTAAAATTTTAATGCCTGCTAGTGTTTCAATTTTAACTGTTGTTTTATTAGTTAATCCTTTGTCATATACAAATTTTCCTACACAACGTATGCCATTTCCACACATTTCTGCTTCACTGCCATCTTGGTTAAACATTCTCATTTTGAAGTCTGCTATTTCACTTTTACAAATTAGGATTAGTCCATCTGAACCTACTCCAAAATGCCTGCTACTTACAAATTTTGCAAGTGATGTTTCATTTTTTATATCTTGGTTTATTGCATCTATGTAAACATAGTCATTGCCTAAACCTTGCATTTTTGTGAATTTTATCATTATAATTACCCCTTTTTAAGGTTTTTTGCAATGAATTATAGTTATATTTCATCAGTTTGTATTTTATCATATGCTTATTTTTTTGTAAAGTTGATATTTTTAATTCTTCGCAATCTAGCTACTTAGAGTTTTGGGCATAATTGTGCCTGTCCCAAATATGCCCAAGTGATTTTTCCTATAACATAAAAAGAGCAACTGGAAATGTCTCCAATTGCTCTTTTTACTCTTAGAAATTTTCTAACCCACTTAATACTCTTGCCATTTTAAGTAAGTCTGATTGATTTATTTCTTCATCTTTATATACATTACAAGCATATAAGAATTCATTTTCTAAGTCTTTGTCAATATCTGCTAAATATCTAGCTAATTTTAATAAATCTATTGCATTAAATTTTCCGTCTCCATTGTTGTCCCCTGTAACAACTAAAATATATTCTATTGATTCAGCTTCTGTTTTTATTTTTGCTCTCATTCCAGTTTTTACACTTGAATTATGGTTTTGAATTTCTGCTCCATCTTTTTCATAGAATGTAATTTCTCCATTTGTTTCTATTGCATTTTTTATATCTGCTATTTGTTCATTACTCATTATTCCATTTATATAAATTATTTCTTCTTTTTCTTCATTTTGTACAAGTTTAGTTACATATTTTTCGATGTTTACTACCAATTTATCTGTTACTTTTATTGTAACTTCTAAACCTGTTACTGTATTATAATTTGATGTGTCTTCTGGAATATATGAACACTTAAATGTATTATATCCGTATTTCTCCAACATTAGTATTTAACTCATCTTCCCAAACAAAACCTTGTGGAAGTTTTACTTTTTCTAAAGTTGCTCCATAATATGTTATTATTCCTGAAGGAATTATATATTTGGGGTCTCCTTTTTCTATTTCGAAATCTGCTTTATTAATTCCTGTATAATTTCCGATTCCTGTTACTATTACACTAGCTGTTCCTACATTTATGTTGTTTTGATAAGAAATTTTATAGTCTTTATTTAAAATCAATGTTTTGGTTTCATCTTTTACTTCAACACTTGGTTCTATTTCTGATTCGTTGTACTTGTATGTTTCTATAATCTCTGAAATTGTTGCTGTTTCTATATCTTTTGGTTTTATTACTAAATTTATAGTTCCTGATATATCTTTATAATTTTCAGCAGATATTTTATAATATATTTTATACTCTCCTGCTTCTGTATAAGTTGGTGAAGTATCTAAATTACATTCTGCTTTTGAAGTTCCAAATTTTATATCTACTTTAGGTAATTCAATTAGCATTTCAACAGTTGCTCCATGTGGTTTACCATCATATACTACTTCTACATCATTTGCAAGATATTCCATGTTCCCTTTTTCTATTGTAAACTCTTTCGTGATTGTTCCTGTATAATTATTAATTCCTGTAACAGTAAAAGTTGCTGTCCCTACATTTATATTATTATTATAAGTTACTTTGTAGTCTTTATCCTTTTCTAAAACTTTTCTAGATAAATCTTTCACTTCTATTTCAGGTTTTTGTTCTTCTTTATTATATATAATTGTTTCATCAATCAATTTAGCTGTTCCAGTACTTAAATCTTGTGGTTTTATTACGAATTTTTTTGATAATGTTCCTTTGTAATTCCCTTTTCCTGTTGCTGTAATTGTTGCTTCTCCAGCATTTATATTATTATTATATGATACTGTATAATCTATTTCTTTTTGTAGTGTATAATTACCATTTTTTATAGTAAACTTAGGTGTTTTATCTTGTCCATCATATGTATATTCACTAACATCTAATGTTCCATTTGTTGTACTCAAGTCAACTGCTTCAATTGTTAATTTTTGGACACTTTCTAAATCATTATAATTATTATCTGATGAAACTATTTTGTAGTATATATCATATGTTCCTATATCTGTATATTTTGGGCTTGAAGTTAATGTATATTTACCTTGCTCTAGTCCATATCTAATTGTTGTTCCAGTTGAAGGATTTTTTACATTAATCTTTATTGTGTGTTCTGCTCCATCATATGTATGTGTATGTTCTGTTATATCTACTTTTATAGTTCCTTTTTCAATTGTAAAGTTTTTTGTTATTGTTCCTGTATAACTTCCTTTACCTGTTATTGTAGCTGTTGCTGTTCCTACATTAACATTATTGCTATAAGATACTGTGTAATGTGTTCCATTTGTTAATGTTGCATTTCCATCTTTTACTGTTACAGTAGGTGTTTTGGCTGTTCCATCATATCCGCCTACTGTTCCAACTGTGACTGTTGCTCCATTAATAGATTTTGAATTTATTGTAAATGTTTTATTTATGCTTCCATTATAATTTCCTTTTCCTGTTACTGTTGCAGTTGATATTCCTGCATTTATATTATTGCTATATGAAACTGTATAATGTGTTCCATTTGTAAGTGTTGTATTACCATCTTTTACTGTTACAACTGGTGTTTTTGCTGTTCCATCATATATATAACTATATATTGAAAGTGTTACTGTCGCTTTACTAATAGATTTTGGAGTTATTGTAAATGTTTTTCTTGCACTTCCTTTATAAAATGTTCCTTTTCCTGTTATTGTAACTGTTGCTGTTCCTGCATTTATATTATTACTATAAGATATTGAATAATGTGTTCCATTTGTTAATGTTGTACTTCCATCTTTTACTGTTATAGCAGGTGTTTTTGCTGTTCCATCATATGTATAATTAGATGTAGCAAGTGTTATTGTGGTAGAACTTATATCCTTAGTTTGAGCTTGTATCGTGAAATTTTTTGTTACTGTTCCTGTAAATCTTCCAGTTCCTTTTATTGTAACTGTTGCAGTTCCTGGATTTACATTATTACTATATGAAACTGTATAATCCATACCTTTTGTACAAGTTGTACCATTATATTTTACTGTTACCGCAGGTGTTTTGCTACTTCCATCATAAGTATATGTTGTATTTGATAAACTAATACTAGTTTTACTCATATTAGGCTTTCCTATTGCTAACTCTCCTATTGCACAATTATATGCCTCTACCCAATAATCTTGATAAGATATCCAAAAGGTTCCATCATTATTTCCTGCACTAGGTCCCCAAGAGTTTTGTACTATCCATGCTCCATTTTGAGTAACTCCCCATGATGATGGAAAATATGAAGCACTAAAATTATCGTCCCATCCAATAATAGTAACCGCATGAGCTGCTGAAATACTATTATTTGGGCAATACATCATCGCACGTGTCCCATGATCTACATATATATTGCCATTGTTAGGATCTGCAATTGATGCATAAATTGCTCCGTTATTCATAATTGATTGTTTTACTGCATTTCTATTTGTAGTAACTGCACTTGAATTATTTTTTTTGTGTGCTCCTGTAATATTTTGAAAATATTTCAATGACATAACAAAATGTTCTTGTCCTGGATCTAAGGCATCAATTGCTGCTATATCTGATGCTGATAATGAACCATTAGGATTTTTACAAGCTTCATATACTCTAGCAGCAAGCGCATTTGTTCCTCTTATATTAGTTAAATATCCTTGTTGCAGAAGAGTGTTTCCTACTTCATTAACTGGTCCATATCCATATTTCCAATAATTATTAAATACTTTATTATAGTTTCCTCCTTTGCCTACTAGTCCTGATTTAACTGCCATATGTATTTCTGATTCATTTCTTGATATTCCTCTTAATGCCAAATTAGTTTCTGTCATTAGTGTACAAACATGAGCATAGCAAATCCCTAATTCCCCTTGATCTTTTACTGGTATACTAATTCTACTTCTTAAATCATAATGGCTTGGTATAGTTGCTCTATCTATTGGTTCACTTATTTGTAGTGAATATTCTTCACTATTTTCTACTACTTGAAATTTTGGTGGAATAGCTTCTACTTTAGCTTTTTCTTCATCTGTAAGCTGCTTATAGATCAAATATCCTTCTGTATACTCTTTAGTTGTAATATATACTACATATTCTTTATCTGATAAAGATTCACTTATTTTAAATTCTTCTAATTGTTCTATATTTCCAGCTATTTCTACTGGTATTTTTATCTTTTCTAAATTATTTTTATTTATAAAAGCTCTTGAATCAATTTTTCCTATTTTACGTCCATCTAATTCATTTGGAACTACTGTACTTTCTTCATCACCACAATATTCTAATAAAATAACTTCTCCATTTTCAATTGAATCATATTGGCTGTTATTTTCATTAATTATTTCTTCTTTAATGTTTTCAGATGCTAAACTTTTTTCTATTTCAGATGCTTTAATTCCTAAATTAGTTATTTTTTCTTTATTATTATATATTATAAATGAACCAGCAATTATGATAATTAATAATATGCCTATTAATATACTTCTCTTCTTAAACTTTGACTTCATTTTTAATTACCTTTCTATTTTATTTCTTTATAGTCTCTTACTTTTTTATATAATATAATTGCTATTATTACTACAACTGCTATAATTGCAATACTCCACCAAGATGGTCCTCCCAATTTTGGAATTTCTTTATTTTGAGATACTTGACCATTTTCTTTTGTCTGACCATTAACACTTGAAGTTTTTGAACTTGATTCACTTGAACTTGAACCTTTTGTAGCTTCATCTGCTCTTTTTATTGTCTTACTAATATTATTTTCTACATCTATTGTTTTATAGCTAATAGTTGTTAACTCTATATCTTCTACTGTTATTGTACCTTGTGAAGACTTTGGATTTAACTGATATGTAATTTGTATTGTTTCTTCACTATTTGCTCCTTCTGCTTTAAATGCGTTAAATTTGCCAGTTTCTTCATTATAAACCGCAGTCCACCCATTATAACTTGAGCTTATTTGTATCTGTTCTATACCTGAATCATGACTTATAATTCCTTCTATTACTCCTACTTTTTCACTATTTTCTACTTGAATTGTTAAAATATTATCTTGATCTTTTTCCTGAAACTTAACATTTGCTCCTGATGCATAGATTGTTAATGTTTGACTTAATATTATAATAAATAAAATTAATGATATTTTTACTTTATTTTTCATATGTTATCCTTTCCTTTTTTTACTTTTTTTGATAAATGTTTTCACTTTTCTACATAATATATTTTAATATTAATTTTTGTTTTTGTAAATAGTAAATATATCTAAATTAGAAAAATTTTCTCAAAAATTGCATCTTTCGTATTTTATTGTGATGTATCAAAATCCTTAATTTTTTATGAATTGTATTTATTTGTCTAATTATTTGTTATATAATGTATTAAAATAGCAAAAAAGATAATGTGAACAAAAGATTTGTGACTTAGAAAGGAATGAAATAATATGAAATTATTTAAAAAATTGTTAATTATTTTTTTAATACTTTTGGTGGTTGCTTTCAGCATGATCTTTATGGTTGGATTTGGTTATTATTCTAACACATTAAAAGAAAAACCATTAGTTTCAAGAGTAGAGGAAATAACTAACAAAGAACATTATACATCTTTTGATGATTTACCAAGCAATTACATTAATGCAGTAATTGCAGTAGAAGATCATCGTTATTATGAACATGGACCTATTGACCCAATTGGAATAGCTAGAGCTTTTTATACAAATATTCGTGATGGTGAATTTGATGAGGGTGGAAGTTCTATCACACAACAAGTTGCAAAAAATGTTGTCTTTAATCAGGACAAGACTTTAATAAGAAAACTAGGTGAAGTTTTTGCTGCCTATGACTTAGAAAAAAATTATAGTAAGAACGAAATTTTCGCTTTATATGTAAATTCGTCATACTTTGGAGATGGATATTACTGTATATATGATGCAAGTAAAGGATACTACCAAAAAGAGCCAAAATACTTAACACTATCAGAAGCAACCATGTTAGCTGGAGTTCCCAATGCGCCGTCTCTTTACTCTCCAACCGTCAATCTAGATTTAGCAAAAAAACGTCAAAAACATGTGCTAAATAAAATGGTAGAATATGGCTACATCACACAAGAAGAAGCCGACACTGTGAAATAGTGTCGCGTTGGGGACGTTTCTTTTGCGACATTTTTATGTTAATTGTAGTTCATAAACGTTCCTCTTGCGACTTTTTGTAAAAATTGTACATTCCAGTTTTCACAAAAAGTCGCAAAAGGAACCTCTAATGTTGTAATTAACATAAAAATGTCGCAAAAGAAACGTCCCCAACGCGACACCCAACACAACATCATAATATAACTTCTATATTGTAGTTGTTTTTTGTGCCATCTAGTTTTATTAGGTTTTCTACTTTATTGCCATTTAGCAAAATTGTACTTTTGTCTTGCTCAAATGTGTTTTTATTTTCTGGGTTTTTTATTGTAATGTTATATATGCTGTCTTTCCATTTGTATTTTATTTGATATTCTTTCCATTCTTTTGGAATGCATGGTTCGATTTTTAGGTATCCTTTTTCTATTTTTAGTCCTAATAAATCTTCTATACCTGCTTTGTAATACCAGCTAGCAGATCCTGTATACCAAGTCCAACCGCCTCTACCTGCTAAATTTCCTGCTCCATAGATATCTGCTGCTATTACATATGGTTCTACTTTGTATTTTTGACTTGCTTCTTTTGTTCTAGAATGTTCAATTGGATTTATCATTCTATATAATTCTAATGCTTTGTCTCCAAACCCAAGCAATGCTTCTGCTATTATTACCCATATTGATCCATGTGTGTATTGTCCTCCATTTTCTCTTACTCCTGGCAAATATGCTTTAATATAACCTGGCTCTAATTTACTTTTTTCAAATGGTGGATCTAATAGTTTGATTATTCCATTTTCTCTATCAATTAAATGATTTTCTAAACTTTCAAGTGAAATATATTTTTTGTCATTGTCACCCATTTTCGAAATAATACTCCAACTTTGAGCTATTGAATCTATGCGACATTCTTCATTTTCCATACTTCCTAGTACATTTCCATCATCCATAAATGCTCTTTTATACCATCTTCCATCCCATGCTTTAGTATTTAATGCTCTTTTTAAGTCATTTCTTATTTGCTCATATTTTTTTGCTAATTCACTGTCTTGTTTTTCTATACAAATAGGAATAAATTTTTCTAAAATTAACCCTAAGAAAAATCCTAGCCATACACTTTCACCTTTTCCTTTGTTACCTACTGTGCTAAATCCGTCATTCCAGTCACCTGAACCAATTTTAGGCAAGCCATTTTCTCCAAATTTGAGACTTCTTTCAATTGCTTTTATGCAATGCTCATAAATGCTACCCTCTTGATTAGATGATATATATTTTTCATATCTTTCATCTTGATTTTCTTCTAGTTCTTCACCTTGCAAATATGGCGTTTTTATATCTAAAATCTCCATATCTCCTGTGAAATTAATATATTCTATTACTAAATATGCAATCCATAATAAATCATCTGAAAATCTAGTTCTAATTCCTCTTTCATTTTCTCTATGCCACCAATGTTCTACATCTCCCTCTATAAATTGATGTTTACTGTGTAAAATAATTTGATTTTTTAATATATTTGGTTCTAAATATTTTATACCTATTGTATCTTGTAATTGGTCACGAAATCCAAAAGCTCCACCTGATTGATAATATCCAGTTTTTCCGTAACAACCTACTGCTAATTACTTGGTACATTGCCCAACCATTTAGTATTATATTTGTAGATTCTAGTGGTGTATATACTTGCACTCTTTCTAAAAATTCTTTCCAATAATTTTTAATTTTTTCTAATTCTTGCTTGCAATTTGCTATTTTTTGATATTTATACGCCATATTTTTACAATCTATACTATCTTCTTCTGCTCCCAAGATAATTGAAATCTCTCTATTTTCAAAGCTTTCTAATTCTATTTCTATTTCGAAACTTAAAATTGCTCTTTTTCCTAATCCATTTTCATTATTTAAAGAAACCTTTTTTAATGCTTGTGGGTCTGAAATTCCGCCGTTTCCTAAGAAGAAATTTTTATTTCCTGTATATGACTTTATTTTTTCGCTAGAAGAAATATATATTTTTGTTTGCTCCATTTCTTCTCTATATAAATTTTTTGCTTCTACTAAATTGCCATTACTATCTAAATTCACACAAATGTAGCTGTCTGATTTTAATTCATCTTCTCCAATCACAGGCTTTATATAATAATATAATTTTAATCTTTTTCGATTTTGTGTTGTATTTTTCAATTTTAAGATTCCAATTTTGCAGCTATCTTCTTTTGGTACAAATACTTCTAATTCTTGCTCAATGTCATTACTTTTATGGATATATTTTACAAAGCCAAACCCATAAATTACATTGTAATTTTTATCATCTGGTTTAGGATTTAATCCTAGTGACCATGTCTTTTTAGTTTCTTCATCTTTCAAATAAATAATTTCTGATGGAATGTCATAACTTGGCTTATTTTCCCACGAGGACACACGATTTAATCTACAATTTTTAAACCATGTATATCCACCCATATTTTCTGTTACAACTGTTCCAAACTTATCATTTGCCATGATATGGCTCCAAACAGTTGGTAATCGATTATTTTTGTTTACTCTAATTAGATATTCTTTACCATTACTTGAAAATCCTCCATATTCATTATAATATTTTAGATTATTTGTATCTCCTAAAATATCAATATCTTCTTTATCGTCGGCAAAAACTGGTGCTTGGACTTCTTCACCAATTAATTTATAGTTTTCTAAATAATTTTCTTCTAATTCTTTTATATTATTTTTTAAACCACCTTTATCACTGTCAATAATAATTTTTGCTAGAAATTCTAGTAGTTCAATATCTTTTTTTGCCACCTCTTGTTTACTTAGAGTAAATATTCCCCCTTTTTGGTTTCTTAAATAACCCATATGATAATTTAAAATACTTCCATCAATTTCTTCTTTTACATAGTTTTCATAGCTATGTTTTTCTTCATCTAAAATGACTATTTCTGCTTCTATATTTTTCATTCTAAAAAATTCATATGCTTTTAGCATTTCTTTTATTACATAACTGTCATTTGCGTTTCTTACCTTTAATAAAATAATTGGTAAATCTCCTGATATTCCATATTTCCATAAATCACTTTGATGATAACTTCTATTACTTTTTTGAACTTCAATTGTTTTTACAGGATTATCAAAAACAAGGTATGAAAGCATTTTTTGGTATATTGCAATATCACTACCTTTCATTCTTAAATATCTGCTTTGTGCTTCTACTCTTGCTTTTGCAAGTTCAAATTCTTTTGTTACATTTTGGGTTGTTTGATATTTTTTAATATTTTCAATAACATTTTGTCTTTCTTCATTTACAGATAAAATAAAATCTATTACCACTTCTTCCCCAGGTTTTATTTTGATAGTTCTTTTTAGTGCTACAACTGTTTCAGTAACTAGGCCTACTTTTTTTGATAATGGAATTGAATTTTGAACAAGATTTGGAATTCCTAAATTTCCTCTACCTATAAACTTTTCTAAATCAATTTCATATTCAAAATCCCCAACTGTTTCACTATTTGTGGATAAGTTAGCTCCTAAATACATTTTTGGTTTGTTCGGTTCTCTATTTTTTCTTTCTAAAATAATACTATTTGTTTCTTCATCAAATTCGTTTATTAAAAACAAATTGTTAAAAACAGGATGTGCATAATCTTGCTCTTTTTCTGAAAGTACAGGCTCAAAATAGCAAGTTACTTCTAAAATTTCTTCCTCGTTTCCTTGATTCTCTAATATCATTCTTCTTAGCTCTACTGGACTATTTGAACTAATTGTAGTTTTTATTTTAGTTTTTATATTTCCTTCTAAAATTTCTTGTTCATGCCTATCTTCCATAAAACTTATTTGATATTGATTTTCTTTGTTTTCGTTATAATTATAATTTGAACTCCATATTTTTTTAGTTTTAATATTTTTTACACAAAAGAAAATCCCTTGTGAATAGTCATTAGTTGGTTTAAAACGATTTATATAAATATTTTTGTATTTACTAACTCCCTGCCCTTTTTGGTTCATTGCAACAATATAATTTTCATTTGAAATAAAGTTTCCTGTTATCAATCTTTCATCTATTTTCTTATAAGTCGTTTCTATATAATTTTCGTAATCTTTATATTTCAATTTTTCCACCTTTTCCTTTTTTTCTTTTGTTATTATAAAAGTTTCTGGCATTGTTTCTTGTAATAAAATACTAACTGCCTCTATTTCTGGGTTTTTCATAAATCTTTTTGATAAAATATCTCTTGAAAATAAATTGTTAATACTTAGTAAAATTAGACCTTGATGATGTGCCATATAAGTTTTTACAATAGCTGATTTTTTACCTTTTTCTACTCTTTGAGGTGTATAATCTATTGCTTCATAAAACCCGTATTTATCATACATTCCCTCTTTTTCTAATCTTTTTAAATTCTGAATTTCCTCTTTTGGAACTTCTGTAATTGCTAATATTCCTCCATAACTAGATACTACCATTTCATCTGCCAATCCTCTTTTTAATCCTAACCATGGAATACCAAAAGCTTTATACTGGTAATTTCCTTGTAAGTCTTTTAAATTAAAAGCCGCTTCTGAAATTCCCCATGCTATATTTAGTTTTTCACTGTATTTTATTTGTGTTTGAATTAAAAATTTACAAGCTTCATCTAATAAACTTCCCTCATATTTGGGAATATTAATATTTGGCATAAGATATTCAAATGCTGTTCCAGACCACGAAACAAGGCCTTTGTATTTTCCTAAAGTTGTTAAAGTCCTACTTAAATAGTTCCAATGCCTACTTGGAATGTCTTTTTTAGCAATTGCAACTAGACTTGCTTGCCTTGCTTCTGATGCTAATAAATCATAATAAGAATCTGTTAATTTATTTTCTTCTATATTAAATCCAATTGAAAAAATTTGTTGCTCTTTATTATAAAGAGTGCTAAAATCTGTATTTTCAATTAATCGTTTAACAATTGATGCTAATTCATTCTCTTTTTTTTCTTCTAAAAATGTTTTTGTTACATATAAATAACCAACAAAATTCCCACTGTCTACTGTTGAAACATATCTTGGGTTTAATGGTTCTTTTGTCTTTATATTGTACCAATTATAAAGATGACCATTCCATTTTGCCAAATTTTCTATTGTATAAATAATGTTTTTTAGTAAATTCATTGCTTTTTCTTCATCTATATATCCTAAATCATAACTAGAAATTACTGCTAACATAGAAAGACCTATATTTGTAGATGATGTTCTTGAAACTATCTTTTCTTTTCTGTTTTCTTGATAGTTATCTGGTATTAAGTAATTGTTTTCTTTAGTCAAATAGTTTTCAAAAAAGCTCCATGTTCTTTTTCCAATTTCTAAGACATATTCTTTTTCTTTTTTGTCTAATTTATCTATTGCTTCTTGTTTGTCTATTTCTCTGCTTATATACCACATAATAATAGGAATTACAATCCAAAATGCCCCAATTATTACTGATACTATACTCGACTTTAATAATGCTATTGCAATACTAGTTATACCAAACAAAACATTTACTGCCATTTGGTTATAGTAAGAAACCAAATCTGTTTTTGCCTGTTTTTCTGCTTCTTCTGATGTTGTCCATTCTAATAAATGTTTTTTTGAAATTATTACCCTATATAAAGTTTTTAAGATAGATTTTAAAGATGTATATGCTTTATATGGTAAATTCCCAAATGTTATTACTGCTCTATAAAAAGCACCTTTTAGTCCTCCAATTTTAGGTGTAAATGTTTTTTGTTTTTGTTCGCCTTGCTTTTTGAAAATGCAAATATTTAATATTTCTAATAAATATGGAAAAATGCTGATTCCAAGTAAAATTCCTATACTTAGAAATATTGGTTTTGCCTTAGTTATTCCTATAATATTACTGTAAATTACAGCTATTACTATTGAGATTTCTATTAAACTTCTTCTTAAATTATCAAATATTTTGTATTTAGAAAGTAAGTTAAGTGGACTTTTATGCTTTAACCATTTTAGAATTTGCCAATCTCCTCTAATCCACCTAGAAAGTCTATTCATAAAACTTGTATAGTTACATGGATATCCATCCATTAGCATAATATCTGATACTAAGCCACATCTTAAGTAACATCCCTCTAGTAAATCATGGCTAAGTACAGTATTTTCTGGAATTTGATTTTCTAACACTTTTGTATAAACATCTAAATCATAAATACCTTTACCTGTAAAAATCCCCTCTCCAAAGTTATCTTGATAAAGGTCTGATATTGCATTTGTATAAAAGTCTGTTCCACCACTTCCTGCAAATATTTTTGTAAACATGGTTTTGTAACTAATATCTAAATTCACACCAACTCTAGGTTGCATAATTCCATATCCATCTATTACTATATTTTTTTGTTTGTCTATTTGGGGTTTATTTAAAATATGGCTCATTGCTCCTACTAATTCAAATGCTGAATTTAAAACCAAATCTGTGTCACTGTCTAATGTTATGATATATTTTATTTTTTCTAGTTTTGTAGATTCTAATGTGTTTACTCTGAATGGATTTTTGATTTTTCCCATTAAGTATTCATTTAATTGTGTAAGCATTCCTCTTTTACGTTCCCAACCTAAAAAAGCTTTTTCTTTTTCATTCCATTCACGTTTTCTATAAATAAAGTTAAAAATTTGAATTTTTTGTGTTTGTTTTTTATATTTTTCATTTAGCATACTTGTTAGTTTTTTTCCTTCTTCAATTACTTCTATATCTTTTTCTTCTTCTTTTTTTTGACTTTGACTACAATCTCCGAAGTAGTGTAAAATATAAGTTTTCTGACTGGTTTGCTAAATAAAATACTTCTAGCTTTCTCATTAATTCTTGTACTTTTTCTTTATTTTTTATAATTGTTGGTATTACTACCATTGTAGCATTTTCTTTATCAATTCCATTTGAGAAATCTAGTTTTGGTATTGGTTTTGGCTTTATTATTTTGCTTAATATATATTGTATAATTTGTATTGAAACTTCTGAGGATGGTATAAGGACTAAAAGAAAAGTCCAAAAATTAAGCTCTATTAAACTACTAATTCCTATTGCTATTAAAAAAGTCAAACTACTAATTCCTAGCAAATAAGCTTTTACTTTGTCTTTTTGGTTCATTTGTCTACTAATTTTGTATTTTAAAATATCATATAATTGATTTATTCCTTTATCTATTAAATAATATCCTATATGTGCTTGTTTTTTGTTTGTTTGATTATTTGCTTTATCATTTGCTTCATTTGTTGCTAATTCCAAGGCTTTTTTTGCAATATATATTTCTGAAATTTTTGTTTTTTTAGATATTTCTTTTATTTTGTTTCTATATTCATCTTTTGTATTGTCTGTCATTTTTTCATATATGTTTAATGGGTCTTGCCTTAAAATTTCTTCTACCCCATTTATTTTTTCAAATATTTCTAAAAAGTTTATTCTTTGTATCTTTTTTATGCTAATTATACTATTTCCAATAGATACTTTTCTAGTTGCTATGTCAAAGTGTTCTTTTTTTATTACTTCTGAAACGTTACTACCGTGTCATTTCTACTGCTTCTTCTAGTGCTTTTAAATAACTATATCCTTTTTTTCCATATCTTTTTAGAATATATGACATATATTCAATAAAAGGATATTTCATATCGCAAAATGCGTCTTTTTCTAGTTTTTTTATTTGGTTTATTTTAAAGTGTTGGTCTTGTTTTATTTTGTTTTCTACTAGCCTTTCTGTTATGCTTTCAGCTTTATATTTTTGTATTTGGCAACTATATATTTTTTCACAAATTTCTCTTATGTTTTCAATTATAGCAATTTGAAGAAATATGCCTATATTCCATATTTCTTCCATACTAAGTGTCTTTTTTGTTTGGTAGCTTGCCAAATAATCTTCTAAATCGTTTTTTTCGATTTTGTTGTCTGTGTATGCTACAATTTCTGAGGCAATTACATAAATTCTAGCAAAGCCTTTGTATGGTCCATTTGCTATTCCTACAAAGTTTGTATATTTTTTAAGTGTTAATTCTTTTTGAATTTGTTTTACTGTTTCTTCTATGATGTAAAGGTTGTCTAATAACCATTCTCCTGCTGGGTGTATACTAATTCCTAGTTTTAGATGCTCATTTAATAGGTTGTATACTTGGTGTATTGTTTGGAAGTTTTCTATCATATGTGGTACTGGATATGTTTCTTTTTGAGATTTATTATTTAAGTTATGGTTAGAAGCTATTTTTTGTAAATGGCTTTCTAAATGGCTTTTATCTATTACGGTTCCATTTATTTTAAGTATTTTATTTGTTTTCAAAAAAATTCCACTCCTTGCTTTAATATGTTATTCAAACATATTGTTTGCAAAGAGTGGAAATTTTATGCATTTTTAATTTGTTTTATTAAAGTTCAAATTCATAGTCCATTTCTTCTACTTCTTTATTTTCTTTTGTCCTTTTAAAATTTTCTAATGATTGCATAAATTTTGCTTTTCCTATTGATATATCATTTTGTTTTCCGTTTTCTAAATAACCTATGCAATCTATTCCATTTGGTATTACACTTCCCATTTTTTCAAGTATTGATACAGTATTTTGACCATATTGCTCTCCTATTGTAACTTTTTTTGGTTCTCCATCTTTCATTGTGATACAGTCTATTATGTCTCCTCTTGTGTTATACACTTTATAAACTTTTAAATTTTCTATTATGTCATAGGAAATTCCATCATTTATTAATTTTTGTTCTGTTATACTTGGTTCATCTCCATGTGTAATAATTTCTCCTGTTCCGTGTGTTTACAAAAGCATAATCTTCGTAACTTGCTGAGTTTAATGTTATCTCCGCTGTTGTTAGTAGTACTTTTCCTGATATTTCTTCTAATTGTTCTATATATAAATTTTTTAGAAAAGCTAATAGATTTTGTTTTTCTATTTCTAGCTTTTCTTTTTTAGTAGTAATTTTTATTTCCTCTTGTTCATTAGTAACATTATTTTCTCTGTTTTCTTTTGGCTTAGTAATTTTATAGCATCCTGCCATTAATAATGCTACTGCACTTGTTATCCCTAACATTCCTATTCTTATTCTTTTTTTCTTTTTGTTTCTTTTTATTTGGTTTGTTTTTCTTCTTTTTATTTCTTCTTCTATTTTTTCTCTTTTGTACATTTCTTTTGTTATTGTATCTAATACTTGTTTTTCTTGTTGTGTCTTTCTTTTTCGTTCAGGATTTGCAGCTACATTTATTACATCTATTTTTTTCTTTTTATTTTCCATATAAGCTTCCTCCTTTTACTACTCTTTTATTATACCATATTATGTAAAACAAATCAAATAGAAAAGGACGTTCAATGTGAACGCCTCCTTTTCCTCCGAGCTTTTCTTCTTTCTACTCTTGCCCCTATTAGGCTAATGCTTAATAGGAAAAGCATTATTCCTATTATGGGCAGAGCCCTTAGTATGCCACTGTCGAATCTACATCCGACAAAAGCCACTACCAAACTTAAAATGGGCATAAAAATATTTGTTTTTTTCATTTTTTCTCCTTTTCTTTTGTTTGCCCAAAGTACTTGGGCTTTATTTATACGTTACTATTACTATTTATTATACCACATTATGTAGATTTTTGCAAAATAGATTTTGAAAGAAGCATAGAAGTGTATGTGTCAAGTATTTATAAGCAATTTTTTAATTTTTTCTATAACAATTTAAAGAAATACAGATGCCCTTATTTTAGGGCCTCTGTATTTCTTTCTTCGACTTCTGCTTCTTTCGCAGCTTCGCAGAAGCTACATATTGCAACAATACCCATTATAATAATGGATACTGTTACAAGTGTTTTTGCATTAGTTGGCACAGGTCCTACCAACCTTGCAATTGCTATGGCACCTAATCCTATTGTGAATAGGATATCTCCTAGATACCTTTTTCTTTTTTGCTTCATCTTTCCTCCTTGCCCCAATAACTGGGGCTGAAACTAGTTTGCAAGTTACTATTATAATTATACCACTTTATGTAAAAAAATGCAAAATTTTAATTTTCATAAAAGTAATCTGTTATTCCGTTGTAAATTCCCCAAGCTAATCTGTTTTGATAATCATCTTCTAGCAATTGTTTTTCTTCTTCAGGATTTGATAAGAACCCACATTCTACAATAGAGATTGGTATTTCTACATGTTTCATAATATAAACAGTATCTAACTTCATTGCTACTCTTTTATTTTCTTTTTGTATCGCTTCATTTAAATTTAATTGAATTGATTTTGCAAGTTTTGTACTTTTTTCATCTCCATTTTTGTAAAAACATTGCCATCCCCAATATTGCCCTTGTGGAATTTTGTTTAAATGGATACTTACAAAAATATCTGCACTACTTTCGTTTCCAATTTTTACTCTATTATGAATGTCTGAAATTTTCTTTTGTTTTAAGGTAGTTGCATCTAAATCATAAATAGAATTTTCATCCGAACGTGTTAGAATAACTGTACTTCCACTTGTTTCCAATAAATTTTGTAGCTTTAGTGCAATTTTCAAATTGGTCTCAGCTTCTGTTGTTCCGTCTGCTACTTTCTGCTCCTTCGTCTGGAACACCATGTCCTGCATCTATTACAACCGTTCTACCTGATACTGGAGTTGCAGTAGTTGGAATTACATTTTGCTGTTCTTGTTTTTGTCCTTTTTTACTGTTTCCCGCTATTTGGAAAGAGAAAGCAAAAATTGCAAGTAAAAGTCCTGCTACTATAATTTGAATTCTTTTTTTGTTTATAATAATCATATGAAAAACTCCTAATATAAAATATCTTATTATATTTATATTAGGAATTTTTTTTTATATTCATTTTTTTCTTTTTATAATATTTTATAGCACTTATTTTTCACATTTATTGATTAATCTATAATATAAATACAACTCTAAAACTCTAATATTGATTTAGAGGACGGAATTAAGTTTTATTACTATCTAAAATAACACAACTCTAAAACTACGCTTGATTGATACTCATTTCGCCATTTGTTTTATTACTATCTAAAATAACACAACTCTAAAACTTTGTTTTTGCTATTCCTATTATATTGCTTGTTTTATTACTATCTAAAATAACACAACTCTAAAACAACAACACCGTCTTGAATTGCCTTTAAAGAGTTTTATTACTATCTAAAATAACACAACTCTAAAACCAAAAACATAATGCGAATGATAGCTTGCAAGTTTTATTACTATCTAAAATAACACAACTCTAAAACCACTTTAAATCCTTTAACTTTTTTTCATCCGTTTTATTACTATCTAAAATAACACAACTCTAAAACCATGATTTATGTTACTTTTCCTGCTTTTAAGTTTTATTACTATCTAAAATAACACAACTCTAAAACGATATTATATCACCAACAATAAAAATTAATGTTTTATTACTATCTAAAATAACACAACTCTAAAACAACACCAAAAGTTTGACCCTTAAAAATAAGTTTTATTACTATCTAAAATAACACAACTCTAAAAC
>CAOKGO010000012.1 GCA_948468045.1 uncultured Clostridium sp.
CAAAAATATTTTTAAATTTTTTTGAAAAACTATTGACAATTAATAGTTAGTCTTTTAATAACAAAATTGGTTATCTCATTCTTTCTTTTACTTGTTGTGAGACACTTTAGACCTGTCCCTACTGTCTCATTTCCTTTATTGCTTGCTCATATTGTTCATCATTTGGTGCTTTTCCATGCCAACCAACTTGATTTTCCATATATGATATTCCTTTTCCTTTTATTGTTTTTGCTATTATACATGTTGGTTTTCCTTTTACATTTTTTGCAACTTCAAATGCTTTTATTATTTCTTCTATATCATGACCATCTATTTTGATAACTTCAAAACCAAAACTTCTGAATTTTTCATCAATTGGATAAGAGCTCATAACTTCTTCTATTGTTCCATCAATTTGTAAATTGTTGTTATCTACTATTACACATAAATTATCCAGTTTATATTTATTTGCTGCCATTGCTGCTTCCCAAACTTGCCCTTCTTCGATTTCTCCATCCCCTAAAACACAATAAACTCTGTAATCTTTATTATCAATTTTCCCTGCTATTGCCATTCCATTTGCACAAGATAAACCTTGTCCTAAAGAACCTGTTGTCATGTCAACTCCTGGCACTTTGTTTTTGTCTGGATGTCCTTGTAAATAACTACCTATGTTTCTAAATGTTTTTAAATCTTCTACTGGAAAAAAGCCACGATTTGCTAAACAGCTATACAATGCTGGTGAACAATGCCCTTTTGATAAAACAAATCTGTCTCTATCTTCCTTGTTTGGCTCTTTAGGGTTTATGTTCATAACTTTGAAATATAATACTGTTAAAATATCTGCTACTGATAAAGAGCCACCTGGATGACCTGATTTTGCCCTATATACTTCTTCAATAATATCCTCTCTTACTTTTCTTGCTTTTTTTTCTAATTCTTGTATTTCCTTTTCTTCCAAAATTTTCATCACCTTTCTCTTTTTAATTTCAGTTACATTGTATCTTTTAAACTTATACATTGTCAAGAGTTTTTTATATTTAACTTCATGTAAGATCTAAAATGGCTTGTTAGTAGGCAAATTTAGTTATAGATTTTATAACTTGACATTTGATTTGATGTTTTCTATAACAAAAAGAAATCTCCATTTGAGAGATTTCTTTTTGTTATGGATTTTATTTAATAAGGTATACTTAAAAAAATATTATTAAAATTACTTTTTCACATTTTAGTATTACTTTTATAAAATTTGTTACACTTTCATATTACATAAAGTACTATACGAAATCCAGTATTATTATAAGCATTTCCATCTATATGATTACGAGTAGAAGCTGGAAATTCTCCTCTACTAGTGCTACATATTCCTCCTCTACCTATAAATAGTGTTGTTGGACTATGTGTACTTTTCTCTGCTACATATTCATAGGCATTACCTTCTAAATCATAAATATTACACACTTTGTCTGCTTGATTATTTCCTGTCATTTCTGCTGCACTTCCCCCTTTATGTCTACTACTATCTGCTTTAGTTACATCATAAGTTTTATTGGTTCCATCTATTCTTGGTTTTCTTTCTATAAATGCCATTGTCATATCCCATTGAATTCCTGATATTAATGCACTTTTTACATATTCACTATCTGAATACATAGTTTTTGCTGTGGATTTTGCATTTTCTTGTCGAATATTAACCCATACATTAGCTCCTTTTTTACTTACTAATCTATTTGTTCCTTCTTGTCCTGCTTCATATCTTGAAATATAAAATCCTTTCACACTTCTTATAGCTTCTTCTTCATTTGTTATTTCCTCTGGTAAATAATTTGTATCATCTATTGCTTTAGTTGAAATAACAGTATATTCATAATTTATGTTTCTTTTATATTCAGTTTCATCTGTTACTGGTATCCATACAAATTGATTTCCTTTATTTTCTATATCATTTGCAACATCTGATATTACTAGTCCTTCTTCTATATCATCTAGCTCAGGAACAATTGCAAATCCTACTGGGATTACTGCTGTTCCATTTTTTGTATACGTTT
Source organism: uncultured Clostridium sp. (assembly GCA_948468045.1). Lineage (GTDB taxonomy): Bacteria > Bacillota > Clostridia > TANB77 > CAG-508 > CAG-269. The sequence goes on from CAOKGO010000012.1 coordinate 2,028, forward strand.
TATTTTTATCTCCTGTTACAATTTCTCCTGGAACTGCTACATTACTTACTGGCGAATTTGGTGTATCTCCTCCACCTGAAGTGTTTCCATCTGTTGTATTATTTCCCATTGTATTTCCATCTCCTGTTGAAGTTTTTCCAATATAGTCATCTAATTTTCCTTCTATTAGATATCCTAAATCTGTGTGAACTGCTCCTGTCTCTTTGTTTACTCGATTTTCGTCACTTATTACTTTGTTATTTATCAATTCTTCTATTACATCATTTAAACTTGGATTTCTATGTTTTTGTTCTGCTTTTATTATTGCTAGTTCTATTTGTTCTTCTAATGCTGCAAGCTCTGTTAGCTCTTTTGCTGTTTTTGCTTCCTTTATTAAACCTTTTTCACCTGTTAGTCCTGCTATTGTTATCCCAGCTAATATTAATAAAATTATAACTGTTATAACAAGTGCTATTAATGTTATACCCCTGCTAGCTTTTTTTCATTTTCTATTTCAATTACAATATCTTTAATTATACTTCTCATTTAATAATAATCCTCCCTTATTTCTTTTGTTCATTCTTCTTTAAATTTGATTATTATTTTATCAATAATTAAAGTTTATGTTAATAAGTTTATATATTTATTTCCTGACCTTGCAAAATTAACTGAGCATCTACTTTTCTAAATTGTTAATATATAAAAATTATTAAAATTAAAATATAATAATATCAACCATTTAAGTAGTAATTACGTTTTGCGTGAACTATAACTCAATATTTTTTATTATGCAAATAAAAACTACTTGATACAAAATTTTATATGTCGTGTTATAAATATCTCTTTTAGAACATTTTTTTAGTGTACAGGAAATCAAAAATTTCACCTATACACTAAAATCACATTTCACAAAAATATTCTACAAATTTTACAAGTAGTATATTAACTTATTTGCTTACTACTTAAATTAATTATTAAATCCATATTATCATCCTTAGCAGCTTTATTTTTCCTAATTGCACCACATTTCTTACACTTAAAAACAATAACATATCCCTTTTTTCCGTCAATTTCTAAGCTCACAGGTTCCAAATCTCCATGGCAACTTTCTGCCCTGTCACCTGGATTTTTATCTACATGTTTTGAATGCAAACAAAATGGGCAGTGATTTCTGCAAGAATATCCTAGTTTTTGTACTTTCTTTCCACAATTTTCGCACACAAACTCTTCATCAATTTCAACAAAATTTCTATTTTCCATCATTTCTCCTATTGAGACAAGAGGGACAGGTCTCATTTGTCTCATTATTACTATTTTTTATATTCTACTTTTAATCAGAAGTTATGACATTTTTCTTCAATATAACTGAAACAAATGAGACCTGTCCCTCTTGTCTCAATATTTAAAGTTCCCTCCTCCTAAAAATTCTTTTAGAAGTGAATTTGTTGGCACATATTCTGGATTTATAGTTTCAAAATATTTTAGCATATTAATTAACCTTATAGCCTCAGCATATTCTGGTTCTTTTGGCTTAATTTCTTCTAAAAGTGGCATTACTACACCTTTTAAAACTCCTAATTCATAAATTAATGATGTATTAAATATGCTATTTGCTTCTTCTTGATATGGAAATATATTTTTTTCTTCTCCATTGTTTACTTTATGCCATGTTGCTATTGTTTGTTTTGCACTATATCCTCTAAATTGATAATCTCTTACAATTCTTCTAACTAACCTTGTATCTGTTGTAGATATTCTGTTATATCTATCCATATTAAGCACTGTTAAAGCACTAATATAAATTTTATATTTTTGCTCTTTTGCGATTTTACTTGTTAGTTTATCATTTAAACAATGAATTCCTTCAATTACCAGCACCTCATCTGGTTGTAATTTTAACTTTTTACCATTATATCTCTTAGTTCCTACAAGAAAATCAAATTCTGGAACTTCAACTTCTTCTCCATTTAATAATTTTGTCAGATGATCGTTAAATAGTTCTAAATCAATTGCTTCAATACATTCAAAGTTATATTCTCCATTTTCATCTCTTGGTGTCTCTTCTCTTTCAACAAAATAATTGTCAACAGAAATTGTAACAGGTTTAATTCTGTTAATTCTTAATTGAAGCCCTAACCTTTGTGCAAAAGTTGTTTTTCCTGAAGAAGATGGACCTGCAATTAAAATCATTTTAACATTTCTGTTTTTTGCAATTTCATCTGCAATATTTGCAATCTTCTTTTCATGTAAAGCCTCATCTAACATTATGATATCTTTAATATTATTTTCTTCTATCGCCTTATTTAACTTATAAACTGTATTAACTCCTAAAATCTTATGAATATCATCATATTCTTCTAGTGCCCAAGCCAATTTCTTAGTCTCCATCATCTTTGGTAACTCTTGTGGTTTATCAGAACTTGGATATCTTACTAAAAAGCCATCATGATATTTCATAATTTCAAAAACTCTAGTAACTCCTGTTCTGTTTGCAATTGTTCCATAGCAATAATTGTAATAATCTTCACAATAATACATATAAATTTCTTTATTGTTATGTGCATCAAGTTGAAGTCTCCCTTTTGATATATCATTTTCTTGATAAAATTTTTCTGCTTGCTCACGTGTCATAACAACTTGCTTAATTGACAAATCACTTTCCACAATTTTATACATTTCATTACTTAAATCTTGAATTAGTTCTTCTGTAATCTCTTGATTTTCAATTTCACAAAACATAGAATTTGGCAATTGATAATTTACAATTACCTTTCCTTTTGGACATACTTTTTCAATTGCTTTTCCTAAAATATATATAATTGTTCTTCTATATATTTTAGTTCCCTCTTTTGAAGAAATATCAATCAATTTAACTTCTCCATCTTGTTCTAATTTATATTCTAAATTCACATATTGATTATTAAAAATCCCACCTATTATAGGATATTTACTTGTTTCAATCTCTTTTTTTAATAATTCCTGAATAGCTGTTCCCTTATCTGTTTCTATAACTTTATCTTTATATTGTATTTTCATATTAACACGTTCCTTTCTTCCTTTTGTTCATTTCAAAGATATTTTAGCATAAAAAAATAATATGTGCAATGGTAGAATTGATTCAGTTTTGACTTTTTATAATTTGCTTTATGTTTACATAAGAATGTCGCAAAAGAAACGTCCCCAACGCGACATAAATTTTATTTTTTTGGATATACTTTAAATAATAGAATTTTTAGGAGGTTTTAATTATGGATTTAGCAAGAATTAATAGTATTTTAAATAATGATACAAAATTTGATATTTTTTACAATGAAAGACCTGTTTGGGTTCAAGAAATTCATGAGGAAAATCAAATGGCTAAGGTTGGTTTTGTTGACGATTTTGGAGAAAAAGATGTATTTATTAAAGATTTATATGAGAGAAATTTATGACAAACTCTGTCTAGCAAGAACAAAAGGGGCATGATTGAAATTTTATGACCTTTTAGATTATTTACATGCCCCGTCTTTGTTCGCCCGCGAAAATTGCAAAGCAATTTTTTCGTGGAACGCTTTATATTATAGGAAGTTCGGAGAACTTTCCTATAATATAAATTAGGAGATATGAAAGTTTTTTAATAAATTTTCACATCTCTTAATTATTTTATTGTTTTATCTAAATTTTATTCAGCAACCAATACTGAACGAAAACCATCATGGTAGTTACCACCACCATCACCACGAGTAAATGAGAACAAACCAGCACCATTACCATAGCACAAACTACCACCACAAATAGAAAATGGATGGTACAATCCAAATAAACATAACAAAAAGAGCATAATTAAATTGACTTAACTCATAAGTATTCTACTAATATTTATGAATCAAGTCAATATGTTTACTATTTTATTTTTTCTTTACATTTACCTGTTTTACATAAAATAGTTTCAAAAATGTCTCCTATAAGACATAATTATCTATGAGACAACCAAGACCTGTCCCTACTGTCTCATTCATCAATTGTTGATATTCCAAGTGTTATTTCTTCTAGTACATCAAGTAATACTTTCACAGTATCTAATGCTGTAAAAATTGGAATATTGTTTTCAACTGCACATCTTCTAATAGTTGCACCATCTGTTTCTTGGTCAATTGAATCTATATTTCTAGTATTTATAACATAATTTACATAGCCTTTTCTCATAGAATCTAAAATTTCTTCACTACCCTCACTAATCTTCTTTTTAACCCTTGTTCTAATATCATGCTCTTTTAAGAATTTTGCTGTTCCTTTTGTTGCTTCAATATTAAAGCCTAAATTATAAAATCTTCTAATTAAAGGAAGTGCCTCTTCTTTGTCTTTATCTGCTATTGTTAGGAAAATTGTTCCATAGTTTGCTAAATGCATTCCAGAAGATTGAAGAGCTTTATACAATGCTCTTGTTAGTTTTTTGTCATAACCAATTGCCTCACCTGTTGATTTCATTTCTGGTGAAAGGCAAGCATCTAGTCCATTCAATTTTGAGAATGAAAATGCTGGTGCTTTTACATACCATTTTTCTTTTTCTTTTGGATAAACTTCAGTTATTCCTTGTTCTTTCAAGCTTTTTCCAAGCATTACTAATGTTCCAATATCTGCTAAAGAATATCCTGTTGATTTTGATATAAATGGTACTGTTCTTGATGACCTTGGATTTACTTCTATTACATATACATCTTCATTTTTATCTACAATAAATTGAATATTATATAAACCTACAATTCCAATCCCTAATCCAAGTTTTACAGTATAATCTAAAATTGTTTGTTTAGCTTTTTCACTTACGCTAAATGTTGGATATATACTAATACTGTCTCCTGAGTGAATACCTGTTTTTTCAACATGTTCCATAATACCAGGCACAAATACATCTTTCCCATCACATACTGCATCTACTTCTAATTCTTTACCTGTAATATATTTATCAACTAAAACTGGTTGTTTTTTATTTACTTCTACTGCTGTTTTTAGGTATTTTTCCAAAGCCCTTTTGTTTGATACAATTTGCATTGCTCTTCCACCTAGTACATAACTTGGTCTTACTAAAACAGGGTATCCAATTTCTTGTGCAACTTTTATTCCATCTTCTATGTTAGTTACTGCTTCTCCTTTTGGTTGTAATAAATTTAGCTTTTTCATAACTTTTTCAAATGCATCTCTATTTTCTGCATTTTCAATTGCATTTACATCTGTACCTATAATTTTTACACCTAATTTTGAAAGTGGCTCTGCTAAGTTTATAGCTGTTTGTCCCCCTAGTGCTGCAATTACTCCCTCAGGTTTTTCTAAATCAATAATATTCATTACATCTTCTACTGTTAGTGGTTCAAAATAAAGTTTATCACTTGTTGTATAATCTGTTGATACAGTTTCTGGATTGTTGTTTATTATAATTGCTTCAAAACCTGCTTGTTTGATTGTTTTTATTGCATGAACTGTTGAATAGTCAAATTCTACACCTTGCCCAATTCTAATTGGTCCTGCTCCTAACACAATTATCTTCTTTTTGTTACTTACTATTGATTCATTTTCTTCTTCATAGCTTGAATAGAAATAAGGTACATAACTTTCAAATTCACTACTACAAGTGTCTATCATTTTATAAACAGGATATATTTTTTCTTTTTTTCTTAATAAATATATTTCTTCCTCTGTTTTTTTCCATACTTTTGCTATATATTTATCACTAAATCCCATTTTCTTAACTTGTTTTAAAACATCTATGTTTCCAACATTTTGAGCTAATATTCTTTCTTCATTTACTATATTTTTAATTTTCTCTAAAAAGAACATATCAATTTTTGTTATATGGTTTATTAGTCCAATATCTACATTTTTTCTTATTAACTCAGCAATTGCATAAATTCTGTCATCTGTTCCTTCTTTTATATACTCCATAAGTTCTTCTGTTTCATAACTTTCAAACTTTTTATTTTCAATATGACATACTCCTATTTCCAAAGAACGAATAGCCTTTAATAAACTTTCTTCTAGTGTTCTTCCTACACTCATTACTTCTCCTGTTGCTTTCATTTGAGTACTTAACTTGTTAGAAGCAAGAGTAAATTTGTCAAATGGAAATCTTGCTATTTTTGATACTACATAGTCTAGTGCTGGTTCAAAACTTGCTGGTGTGTTTGCTAGCATTATTTCGTCTAATCTCATACCTATTGCAATTTTTGCTGATACTCTAGCTATTGGATATCCACTTGCTTTAGATGCTAATGCAGATGAACGTGATACCCTTGGGTTTACTTCTATTAGGTAATATTTGAAAGAATGTGGGTCTAATGCAAATTGTACATTACAACCACCCTCTATTTTTAATGCACGTATAATTTTTAAGCTACTGTCTCTTAATAATTGATATTCTTTGTTTGTTAATGTTTGGCTTGGTGCTACTACAATAGAGTCTCCTGTATGAATTCCTACTGGGTCTAAGTTTTCCATATTACATACTGTTATTGCAGTATCATTTTTGTCTCTTATTACTTCATATTCTATTTCTTTATAACCTTTTATGCTTTTTTCTACTAAAACTTGATTTACTGGTGATAATTTTAATGCATGTTTCATAATTTCTGTTAATTCTTCTTTATTATCTGCAAAACCTCCACCTGTTCCACCTAAAGTAAAAGCAGGTCTTAAAACTACTGGATATCCTATTTTTTCTGCTGCTTGTACGCCCTCTTCTATTGTAGTTGCTATAATAGATTCTAATACTGGTTCTCCTAATTCTTCACATAGTTTTTTAAATTTTTCTCTATCTTCTGCCTTTTCTATACTTTCACTACTTGTTCCTAAAAGTTTTACTTGACATTCTTGTAAAACTCCTTTTTTGTATAGTTGCATTGCTATGTTTAATCCTGTTTGTCCTCCTATACCAGGAAGAATAGCATCAGGTCTTTCATATCTAATTATTTTTGCTACATATTCTATTGTTAATGGCTCCATATAAACCTTATCTGCAATTGAGGTATCTGTCATAATTGTAGCTGGATTAGAATTAACTAAAATTACTTTGTATCCTTCTTCTTTTAAAGCTAAACAAGCTTGTGTTCCAGCATAGTCAAATTCTGCTGCTTGTCCTATTACAATTGGCCCTGAACCAATTACTAATACAGTTTTAATATCTTTTCTTTTTGGCATAATTCTCACCTTTCTTTACTTTTACTTTGTCACTACTAAAACTATAGATTTTTGCTATAACTTACTTATGTCTTTTAGAAGTAACTTATTTATTAGTTTCTATTAATTTAACAAATTTATCAAATAAATAACTACTGTCTTGTGGTCCAGGTGCACTTTCTGGGTGGTATTGAACACTAAAAACTTTGTCTTGGGCACATTCTACACCCTCTATTGTGTTATCTAAAATATTTATATGTGTTGCTTTTAATTGTGTCTTTTCTAATGATTTTTCATCTACTGCATAACTATGATTTTGGCTAGTAATTTCTATTTTATCTGTTTCTAGATTCTTAACTGGATGGTTTCCACCTCTATGTCCAAATTTTAATTTGTATGTTTTAGCTCCATACGCCAAGCTTATCATTTGATGGCCTAGACATATTCCAAATATTGGATATTTCCCTTTTAATTCTTTAACTAATTTAATTACATCTTTTACATCTTCTGGGTCCCCAGGTCCATTAGATAAAAATATTCCATCTGGTTTTAAGTTTATTATTTCTTGAGCTTTTGTGTTATATGGAACAACTGTTACATTACATCCTCTTTTATTTAAACTTCTTACTATATTTAATTTAATACCACAATCTACTGCTACTACATTATATTTTGGATTTGCAGTTCTTGAATACCATATTTTCTTGCAACTTACTTTTTGTACTGCATCTTTTGGTATTTGATTATCTTTTAATTTTTTTAATGCTTCTTGTTTTGTTGTTTTTATGTCTGTTATTAGAACTTTCCTACTTCCTTTTTCACGAATACTTCTTGTTAATTTTCTTGTGTCAATTCCAGATATTGCTGGAATATTGTTTTCTTCTAAATATTCTGATAAGGTTTTTGTATAGCGGAAGTTACTTGGCAAGTCATTATATTCTCTTACTATTAATCCACCTATTGTTGGTTGTTTTGTTTCATAATCGTCATCTGTAATTCCATAGTTTCCTATTAGTGGATATGTCATAACTACCATTTGATATGTATATGATGGGTCTGATACAATCTCTTGATAACCTACCATTGAAGTATTAAATACTATTTCACATATACTTTCTTTATGTGCTCCAAATCCATACCCATAGTATTCTTCTCCATCTTCTAATACTATTTTTTTGTTATATTCTTTCATATATACCTCCAAAAAAAAATAAGGAACATTTTACCCCTTATTTAAAATATAATAAAAACAAATAAAAAATAAACAATTAAGAAAGCTTTTAAAAAAAATATTAAGTTCGCTCTCCATAATTTATTTTTCATTTTTAATCTCAATCCTTTCTTAGGTCACAAATCTAGTTGAAAAGAATTTTTCAATTAAATTTACTTCTTTTCATATATCTTTAATATTATAACAAATTTCGACCATTAATTGCAAGAGTTTTTTACATATTTAATCAATAAAATTGTGTGCATTGCTTCATACTTATAAGAAATTCGAAGATATTTCTATAATAGTACATAAATTTTATTTTCTAAAATTTATGTACTATTATATATACTTTAATTATTCATTATTATTTTCTTGGTTTTCTTCATTTCCATTTTCGTCTTCATTATTTTCATTATTTTGTTGATTTTCTTCATTATTATTTTCATTTGTATTATTATCATTGTTATTGTCTTCATTATTATTTCTATTGTTATCTTCATTGTTGTTATCATTATTTTCATTGTTGTTACTTTCATTGTCGTTATCATTGTTTTCATTGTTATTACTTTCGTTGTTGTTATTATTGTTTTCATTGTTATTACTTTCGTTGTCGTTATCATTATTTTCATTGTCATTATTATTTGTATTGTTTTTTATTTGATTTTCGTTTGACTCTTCTCTATCTTTTGCTGTTATTCCATTTCTATTTAGCCAAGCTTCTGCATCTGTTTTTTGGTCATTTGCTGTAATATAATAATGCCTTTCTCCTCCACTAATTGTCATATAAATATCATCTGCAATTATTGAAAATAATTGTCTTCCTGATGAATTTACTAATGTGTATTTTTTGTCTTTACATACTACTAATACATTGTAATTTGGAATTGCTAATAAATTCAACGCATCTTTGTTGCTAGAAGCAATGTATCCTAAACTGTCATAAGTATAATCTACTAATTGGTTCCCATTTTTGTCATATAATGCCCAATATTTATCTTTTCTAGCTGGAATTATATTATCTACTAATATATATTTACTTTTTATATTATTTTGTGAAAATCTAGAAATGTCCATTCCAATTTCATCATTTTCTATATATATTTTAATATTTCCTCTACTATCTATTACACCAAATTTATTATCTTTTTTTGCTACATATAAACCTGAATCACTATCCATTAGTTCAATACTATCATATATTATTTGTACTTTTGTCTCTCTACGGTCTGAAAGTATCCCAACTTTTTTATTAGTTTCTACTAAAAAGTCCCCTGTATGTGGAAGATATGTAATATTGTCATATTTTGGTTCTAATATCACTGTTCCATCTGATTTTATTACTCCATATTGCTTTTTGTCTTTATCTTTTAATACAATTAATTTGTCATTTAATATAGCTTTTTGGTTGACAAATACATTGTTTAATTCTGTATATCCATAGTCTAGTACTCTACTAGCATAATAATCATATAAAGCTGGCATAGTCCATATTGTAATTGAATTTTTTTCTTGGTTATAATCAAAACTAATATTAAATCCTTTTTCTATTCCTTCTATTGTTGCATATAGAACTCCACCTCTTGCTATTACTGGTTTTTTTGTATAAACATATTCGTAATCAGCATTATTTTTTGTTAAGTCCAATTTGTAAATTTTATTTTCCCCTAATTCAAAATTGGCCACTTCATTTTGGCTTTGTATATAACATTTACTTTGTTCTTCTGATATTTCATTATAACCACCACTATAACTATCATATCCAAAATATGATGCAATTTCTTTAATTGGTGCATAAACAGTTCCATCCTCTGCAAAATATAACATACTTTTTATTTTTCCATTTGCTTCACCGATTTATTGTTATTTTCATAGTTGTATTTTGAATATACATTAGATATGCTACAATACCTATAATAATCATTACAACTAATATAATTGCAATTAATATTATTCTTGTTACTTTTTTCTTCTTTTTTTCTTCTTTATTTTGAAAGCTTTCTTCAATTAAATTCATCGCATATACCTCCTATTTTTCTTGGTATCCATACTTTTTATAAAATTCTTCTCGAAAATTCGCCAAATTATCATTCTCTATTTCTATTTTAACTCTTTCCATCAAATTAGTCAAGAATCTTAGGTTATGAATTGATAATAATCTATCTCCTAAAATTTCATTTGTTTTAACCAAATGTCTTATATATGCTCTTGTGTAATTTTTGCAAGTATAACAATCACATTCTTGGTCTAATGGCCCCCAGTCTCTTTCATAAGTAGCATTTCTAACTACTACTTTTCCTCTTGATGTCATTGCTGTTCCGATTTCTTGCAATCCTTGTTGGTAATACACAATCACACATATCAATCCCAGCAATTGCTGCTTCTATTAGATAATCTGGTGTTCCTACGCCCATTAAGTATCTTGGTTTTTCTTTTGGCATTAATGGTGTTGTATATTTTAAGATTTCCAAAAATTCTTCTTTTGGTTCTCCTACACTAATTCCTCCAATTGCATAACCAGGTAAATCTAATTGTATTAAATCTTCACAACTCTTTTTTCTTAAATCTTTAAAAAATCCTCCTTGAATAATTCCAAACAGTGATTGTTTTTCAACAGTTGTATGTGCTTCTTTACATCTTTTGGCCCATCTTGTTGTTCTTTCCATCGATTGTTTTGTATATTCATAAGTTGCTCCATGTTCTACACATTCATCAAAAGCCATCATAATGTCACTACCCAAATCTTCTTGAATTCCCATAACAGATTCTGGTGAAAAGAAATGTTTACTACCATCTAAGTGAGATTTAAACTCAACTCCTTCTTCTGAAATTGTTCTTAAATCTCCTAAACTGAAAACTTGAAAACCTCCACTGTCTGTTAAAATTGGCCTATCCCAATTCATAAATTTGTGTAAACCACCTGCTTCTTTTACAATTTTGCTTCCTGGTCTTAAATATAAATGATATGTATTTGATAAAATAATATCTGCTTTTATTTCTTCTTTTAATTCTTCTGGTGTCATGGATTTTACGGTTGCTTGTGTTCCTACTGGCATAAAAACTGGAGTTTGTATGTCTCCATGTGGTGTATGGATAACTCCTCTTCTTGCTCCTGTTTGTTTACATTCATGTAATAGTTCATAAGTTACTGCTGATTTCATTTTTAATTCCTTTCCTTTTTTAATCTTCTTTTGCTAAATCACACATCATTTGCAAACTATAAGGATATAAACCATTTCTTTGATAAAAGTCTATTGCTTCCTTATTATCTACTAATGTATTTAATTTAACATACTTTACGTCTTAATAAACATAGCATCTCCAAAACTGAAAAAACGATATTTCTCTTTTACAGCTTGTTCATATGCATCAATTATATAGTCTTTTCCTGCTAATGCTGATACTAGCATCAATAATGTTGATTGTGGCAAATGGAAGTTAGTTATTAATCCATCTAAACATTTGAACTTGTATCCTGGATAAATAAATATTTGTGTATCACCCTCTGTTGGTTTTACTTCACCTTTTTCATTTGCAATTGTTTCTAGCACTCTACAAGATGTTGTTCCAACTGCTATTACTCTTTTTCCACTTTTTTTTGCTTGATTTATTTTATCTGCATCTTCTTGTTTTATATAAAAATGTTCTGAATGCATTTTATGATTTTCAACTGTTTCTTCTTTTACTGGTCTAAAAGTGCCTATTCCAACATGTAATGTTACATTGCTTATAATTACACCTTTTTTTTGCAATTTTTCTATTAGTTCTTCTGTAAAATGCAATCCTGCTGTTGGTGCAGCAGCAGAACCATTATGTTTGGCATATATTGTTTGGTATCTATTTTTTTGTTTTAGTTCTTCATGTATATATGGTGGTAATGGCATAAGTCCAATTTTATCTAGTATTTCATTAAATATTCCATTATAGTGAAATTCTACTTTTCTAGTTCCACCTGGCATTACTTCTAAGATTTTTGCATTTAATATGCCATCTCCAAAAATAACACTTGTCCCAACATGAAGCTTATTCCCAGGTCTTACAATACATTCCCAAATATCTTTTTCAATATTGTTTAATAGTAAAAATTCGATTTTTGCTCCTGTTTCTTTTACTCCATATAGCCTTGCTGGTATTACTTTTGTGTTATTTCTAACTAATACATCTCCTGGTTCTAAATATTCTATAATATCTTTAAATTTTCGATGTTCTATTGTTTTTCTTTCTCTATTTAATACCATTAACCTTGATTCGTCTCTTTTTTCAATTGGTGTTTGTGCAATTAGTTCTTCTGGTAGTTCATAATTAAAATCTGATACTTTCAACTTATTTGCTCCTTTTAATTTTGTTATTACTTATTAAAATCTAAATTTAAAAAATTTTAATTTGTAATACGACTTAATTTATTAGTTAAATTTCCAATTATCTCTCTTATTTCTTCTATTATATTTTCTGGCTCCTTAAAAACATTTTCCATTTTATATGAATAATAAAAATTACTACTTTTAGCTGGTTTTAAAGTATATATTTCTGTTGGCAATCCTGTATTTCCATCTGTTGTTCTTATTTCTTTATTCATATAATCTGTATACCATTTTTTTTGCCCTATTATTTTTTCATTTTCATAACCATATTTTTCATAATTATGCAATTCTGGTCTTTCATATCCATATTCTTTAGCATTTCTTTCTAGTGAATGTAAAAATTCATGTAAAAATACTTCTTCTGGAAAAGTATTTATTCTACTGTTATATTTATATATATAACTTTTAGAATCATTTGGCAAACGTATATTAGAAAAACCAATTCCATAGTAGTCCATTGAGCCTAATCCTATCCAATCATTTACTTCTATGTCATCTTCATGTTTTTCATCTCCGAAGTCTCACAATTGCAAATATATGGTCATAATCATTTGCAGATATTACATCTTTTATTTGATTTTCAATATCTTCTGCTGCTACATAATAGCCAAATTCGCTATCATAAGAAAGCTTAGATAATGGTGTATCAATTCCATAAATGTCACATTTTGCTGACATCTTTCCATTTGATAAACTTTCACATGATTTTTCAAATAAGTTTATTGTATTTGTAATATCATTTATGTCACTTTGCGTGACTGATAGTTTGACTTGTTTTTCATTTAATGTTACATCTGTTGTTTTAAAAATAAAACATGCAAATTTCCAGTTATTATCTTGCTCAATCATTCCTTCTTCTATTGTAAAATCTGCAAACCAAGCTTCCCCTTTGGCTTCTCCTAAATATCCACCTAGCCTAAATCCTATATTTACTTCTTCTCTATCTTTGCTGTTAAAAATAAATTCTATTTTTTGCCAATCCTGTGTTCCACTAATTGCAACTGACCTTTCTGTTGTTCCTTCTATTGATATTTGTGCTCCTACTCCAGAAGTTTCTTCTTTTGCCTGTACTTCATTTGTTTTTGCCATACATGTTACTTTGTATGGTTGATTTTTGTTTACTTTTATTTTTTTGTAAAACATTGCATCATTATATTCTTGTGATTCGATTTTATAGCTTTTTTTATTGTTATATTTTGTTTCTTTGTCTCTTGAAAATTGCGATGTGTAAATTTTTGCTTCACTTCTTATATAGTCTCCAAAGTTATTTGTTTGATAATATTGGTAAGCAAAATATAATAATATAAGCAATAAGGCTAATGTTATAAAATAACTTATTTTGTGTGTTTTTTTTGTTTGCTCCATAACAATTTTTCCTCCTTGTTTATTATATATTATTTTTTTGGAATAATAAAGTGGTTTTTGTAATTTGTATAATATTTTTGTGTTATATTTTTATTTTGAAATAAAATTTTAATTATTGCTTGATTTTTTATGTAAATTAATGTATAATTGTACCAATGCAAAATTGCATTGGTAGCATGTTAACCCTTTTCATAAAAATAGGAGGTTCTAATTATGGGGTTATTTGACAAAAAAAAGAAAAACGTACGGACACCAGCAAGGAACACAAACCGTTCTCGTAATGAGACTGTCACCTCAAATCTAGGGATTTTTGGAATGATACGAGAGTTGAAAGCTTTAAACCCTGGTATTTCCATTGAACGGAGCATGTACAGAGGTGACGAAGCAATTGTCATCGATGTACAAAAATTAAGTTCTCTCAGACTTCCCAAGGGCTACAGTCTTAGAGGTTCTGTTTTAACTAACAGTACCTCTAAGGAAGGGATGCATGAGGACATTAAGCTGGTTACAAAGTTTGACTATAACTTCACACGTTAAAATCAAACTTTCAGCACTGTTTCCTCTAAAAAGCCCACACCGATTTGTAAATCGGTGTGGGCTTTCCCATTTGAGACATTTAAGACCTGTCCCTACTGTCTCATTAATCATTAAAATCTTTCATACTTAAATTTATTCTGTCTTGGTCATCTATGTTAATTACTTTTACTGTTACTTTATCTCCTACATGAAGTACATCTTCTATGTTTTTAATTCTTTCTTTTGATATTTGAGATATGTGTAATAATCCTTCTTTTCCACCACATCCTAAATCTACAAATGCTCCAAAGTTCATAATACGAATTATTTCTCCATAATAAATACCACCAACTTCTACTTCACGTACAATATCTTCTATCATTTCTAAGGCTTGTATTGCTTTTTCACTATCTGATGAGTAAATAAGTACTTGTCCATCTTCTTCAATATCAATTTTCACTCCTGTTTCTTCAATGATTTTGTTAATCATTTTTCCACCAGGTCCTATTACGTCTTTGATTTTATCTACTTTTATTTGTGTGCTTACAATTCTTGGTGCATATTTTGAAATTTCTTCTCTTGGTTTACTAATTACAGGTGTCATAATGTTGTCTAATATGTGTTTTCTAGCTTTTTTGGTTTTTGCAAATGCCTCTTTTATAATGTCATAAGTTAATCCATCACATTTAATATCTACTTGTATTGCTGTAATTCCTTTTTCAGTTCCACCAACTTTGAAGTCCATGTCTCCAAAAAAGTCTTCCAATCCTTGAATGTCTAGTAACATTACATAGTCTTTGTCATCATCTGGATTTGTTACTAATCCTGTTGAAATTCCTGCAACAGGTCTTTTTATTGGTACACCTGCATCCATTAAAGACAATGTACTTCCACAAATACTTGCTTGTGATGTTGAACCATTTGATGATAATACTTCTGATACAACTCTTATTGCATAAGGGAATTCTTCTTTTGATGGTAATACTGGAACTAGTGCTTTTTCTGCTAATGCTCCATGTCCTACTTCTCTTCTTCCTGGTCCTCTTGATGGTCTTGCTTCTCCTACTGAATAACTTGGGAAATTGTAGTGATGCATATATCTTTTTGATTCTTCTGTGTCAATACCATCTAAAACTTGTTCTTCACTTATCATTCCAAGTGTTGCAATAGACATAACTTGTGTTTGTCCTCTTGTAAACAAGCTACTACCATGAACTCTTGGAAGTAATCCTACTTCACAAGATAATGGTCTTATCTCGTCTAGTTCTCTTCCATCTACTCTTTTATGTTCGAAATAAATCATTTCTCTTACACATTTTTTCTCTAATTTGTAAATTGCTTCAGATATATCTTTTTTGTGTTCTTCAAATGCTTCTTCTCCAAATTTTTTAGTATATGCTTCTTCAATTTTATTTGTTAATTCATCAATGTTTTTGTCTCTTGTTTCTTTGTCTTCTTCTTGTACTTTTTCTTTCATTTCATCTTTGAATTTTTTTTCTATAAATTCATATATATCGTGGTCAACTTCAAATGATTTATATTCAAATTTTGGTTTTCCTATTTCTTTTTGGATTTTACTAATAAATTTGCAAATTTTCTTAATTTCTTTGTGTGCTTCTTTAATAGCTTTTAACATTACATCATCTGGAACTTCATTTGCACCTGCTTCAATCATTGTAATTTTCTTT
Source organism: uncultured Clostridium sp. (assembly GCA_948468045.1). Classification (GTDB taxonomy): domain Bacteria; phylum Bacillota; class Clostridia; order TANB77; family CAG-508; genus CAG-269. The sequence goes on from CAOKGO010000012.1 coordinate 18,296, forward strand.
TCTGTTGCTGCAACTGTTAATGTTAAATCACTTATTTGTCTTTGTTCTTCTGTTGGATTTATAATGATTTTTCCATCAATTAGCCCAACATTTACTGCTGCTGTTGGCCCATTAAATGGAATGTCTGATATTGCTAATGCTGATGCTGCTCCAATCATTGCTGCTACTTCTGGTGAATTGTCTTGCTCTACACAAAGTACAGTTGCAACAACTACAACATCATTTCTAAAATCTTTTGGAAATAATGGTCTTAATGGTCTATCTATTGCTCTTGATGTTAGAATTGCTTTGTCTGATGGTTTTCCCTCTCTTTTTAAAAATCCACCAGGTATTTTTCCTACTGAATATAATTTTTCCTCAAAATCAACTGATAATGGAAAAAAGTCAATTCCTTCTCTTGGTTCTTTTGAGGCTGTTACATTTACTAATACACATGTATCTCCATAACGTACTAATACACTTCCATTTGCTAAACCTGCCATTTTTCCTGTTTCAATTACAAGTTTTCTTCCTGCTAATTCTGTTTCATAAGTTTTAAACATAAAATTTCCTCCTTAATTTTTCACTTGAATTTTTTGCACCTAATTTATGTTTAGAATTTTAAAAATTTTACTATCTGAGAATAAAACTGCAAGTTTAGATTGTAACCTCTATAATGAATTATTTTAACTTATAGTTCATTATACAAGCTACTTACCTAAATACTTGCTTGTTTTATTAAACTAACAAAAAGCCCATGCCAAAATAAGCACAGGGCTTTATTATTTGTTTATTTTCTTAATCCTAATTTTTCAACTATTTCTCTATATCTGTTTATATCTTTTTTAGATAAATAGTTTAACAAGTTTCTTCTTTTTCCTACCATTTTTAAAAGACCTCTTCTTGAGTGATTGTCTTTTTTATGGATTTTTAGATGTTCTGTTAATTCATTAATTCTTTGTGTTAAAAGAGCAATTTGTACTTCTGGTGAACCAGTGTCATTTTCTTCTCTTTTATAAGTATTAATGATTTCTTGTTTTGCTTCCTTTGTCATTTTTTCTCCTTTCTCAAGGCACAAATTAGTTTGGAAAAGTTGTTATTTGGCTAGCAATTTTACACTGTCCAAATGACATTTATTTTTCAAACTTACACCTTATTATAATATTTCATCCTAAAACTGAGCCAAAATTTAGGTGCTTTTTCTTGGCTAAGTAAAAGGTATGTCTTTTTGACACAATTATTGTACTATATTTTGGAATAAATTTCAAGTGTTTTGTTGATTTTTTGTCAATTTTTATATTACTTAACTTGTAAATTATTACTCTTATTAATTAAATTTTCTATAAAGTTATCCATTGTTTCCATTTTGTAATCATTTTCAAATATAAAATCAAATTTGTATGATGTGTAATCAATTCCACTACTATCACGCTTTAAAAAATATTCTTCTGATATTTGATCTCTTTGTATTACTTTATTTTTCCTTTCTTGTTCATTTGCTTTTATATATATTTTCGTATCAGACATTTCCCAATACTTTCCGATTGGTAATAATGCCCATTCTAGTATTATTGCTTTTGTTCCATTTTCTCTTTCCTGCTCTAATATACCATCTAATATTTTTTGCATATATCCCCATGTAATTTCTGTCAAAATATCCATTTTATTTTTATTAGAAAATACTATATTACCTAATTTCTTCCTATCTATTTTTCTTTCTTCATTTAATATTTGTTCACCAAAAACCTCACACAATTTTTTTGAAATTTCCACATCACTTGTTGCTTTATGTCCTATCTTATCAACATTTATGCTTGTCGTATTTTGCATTCTTTCAGTTAGCTCCTTTGCTAATGTTGATTTTCCACTTCCTGATTTTCCCGTTATGCCAATTATTTTCATGTATTTCTTCCTTTCTATATATACAATTGAAGATTTTTTATTTATAATATTATTTACTTGTTCTCTCATAAGTTATAAACTCATAGTCAAAATGATTTTCTTCATCTTTTGGTCCTTTTTCTCTACTTGTTTCTTTCCAAATTTGAGTATCAATTTTAGGGAAAAAAGTATCTCCTTCAAATTCTTCATCTATTTGAGTTACATACATTTTTTTTACATATGGCATAAGCAAATTATAAATCATTGCTCCACCAATTACAAAATTTTCTTCTTCGTTTTCAATATATTCTTGTATTTCTAACATTGAATGAACTACTTGTACATTTTCATCATTTACTTTAAAGTCTGGATTTTGGCTAAAAACAATATGCTTTCTGTTTGGCAAAACTCTACCTAATGAATTAAATGTTTTTCTTCCCATTATTATTGTATGTCCTGTTGTAACTTCTTTAAAATGTTTTAAATCTGCTGGTAATTTCCAAATTAATTTATTTTCTTTTCCTATAATATTATTTTTTGCTTTTGCTACTATAATACTTAACATTTTTATCTCTCCTTTTGAGACTATAAAGACTTAGTCTAAATGTCTCTTTTTCATATTTTTTTAACTTTGAGACATTTCAGACCTGTCCCTACTGTCTCATTTTGCTACTGGTATTTTTCCTAATTTTATTGTTTTGTTATAATCATAACCCTCTATTTCAAAGTCTTCTACTTTAAAATCATAAAAATTCTTTGTTGGATTTTTGATAATCAACTTTGGTTCAACATCCATACTTTTAGCTTTTATCAATTTTTCTACTAACGGTATATGCCTGTCATAAATATGGCAATCTCCTATATTATGTGTTAATGTTCCTACTTCTAAGCTTGATACTTGTGCAAACATATATTGTAAAGCCGCATATTGCATGATATTCCATCCATTTGCTGCTAGCATATCTTGGGAACGTTGATTTAAAATCAAATGTAATTTTCCTTGTTTTACTATCCATTGTGTACTGTAAGCACATGGTTCTAAGTTCATCTCTTTTAGTTCTTCATGATTAAATAAATTTGTCATAATTCTACGACTAGATGGGTCATTTTTTAATAAATATAAGACATAATCCACTTGGTCCATTGTTTTTATCCCATCTTTTGTTTTAAATTCATATTTTTTACCTAATTGATATCCATATGCTTTTCCAATAGTTCCATCTTCTCCAGCCCATTGATCCCAAATATGTGAATCTAATTCTTCAATTTTATTTGATTTTTTTTGCCATATCCATAAAATTTCATCAATTGCCCTTTTTATTGTTTTACTATTATTTCTTAATGTTATCATAGGAAATTCTTTTCCTACATCATATTTATTAGATACTCCTACAATAGATATATAATTTGCTTCTGAATTGTCATCTGCCCATCTAGTACGTACATTGGTTCCTTCTGAAGAGTATCCATTTTTTATAATTTCTTTACATATTTCTATAAAATATTTATCTGCTTGTGTCATTCTTACTCCTCCTATATTTTTTATCTTAGTTTTTTTATGTTTTAAAGTATATCATATAATATTCGAAAAGTCTACAAGTTCTTTTTTGTTTCTAATTTGTTGTAATCCCTTGGATTTCAAGACATTATACAAAGTAGAAATTTATAATTATTTTTTTGTAACACATTTTTTCCTACTACATATTATATATCATACAAAGGAAATCGACAAAAGAAAAAATATTAAAAAACATATTTCTAAAAATGGAAAGGGGGTCTAGACTATGCCAGAAAATAGAGGATGCGGTGGATTCGGATTTGGTGATGATTGTTGCTGGATTATAATCCTTATTTTATTACTTTGCTGTTGTTGTGGTGGTAACAGAGGAGGATGTTGTTAGTCTTTCATAAAAACCATTATATACAGTAGAACGCTTTTTATTATAGGAAGTTCAGAGAACTTTCCTATGTAGAATGTGTTTATGTTATAGAAAAATCGAAGATTTTTCCTATAACATAAAAAAGCTCCCCCAATTTGGGGAGTTTTTATTCTATTATAGGAAAGTTCTCTGAACTTCCTATAATAAAAAGCGTTCCACAGAAAATTGCTTTGCAATTTTCGCGAGCGAACAAAGACGGTGCATGTAATGTAATCTAAAAGGTCAAAAATTTTAATCATACTCCTTTTATTCTTTAAATCTTTTTCCTTTAGGCTTATCTTTCTTTCTTGGTGAATTATATTCTGATTCATAATCTTCTTCATAATTAGAATAATTATTTAAAAACTTCTCTTTTAATTTTTCCTTCGGCAAATTTTCTATTTCATCTTCTTCATTATTTTCTTCTTTAATATTTTTAGATTTCTTCTTTAATGCCTTTGGAACTTCAATATCATCTTCTTCATCTGCATAATCATCATATGTATCATCATAATCTGAATTTTCATTTCTTCTACGTTTTATAATAATAAATGCAATAATTGCAACAATTATTATAACTGCTATAATAGCCCCTATAATCATTTTTTGTTGATTAGCTTTTTCTTTTGCTAATGCTTCTTCATCTACTAAACTTTTATTAACCGTTATTTGATAGGTTGCTATATTATCTCCATTTTTTTCAGATACTAATATTGTAATAATATTTTCTCCCTCTTTTAAATTGTCATTTCCTGTTATTTCAACTGTATAGTCTTTATCAGTTGGATCTGCCATAATATTTAACTTGCTATCTTCTCCTATGTATTTGACATTATATTCATAAACATTTGTAGAAAATTTAGGTGATAAGCTTAATCCACTAATTTCTAATTTAGCTAGTCCTTCTCCATTTTCTACTATATCTGTTCCCTGTTTGTCATCTTCCTTTTCTTGTACAATTTCTCTAATTACATTTATTGTATAAGTTTTTTTAGTTCCATCTTCTGCTGTAACTTCTACATCTAGTTTATTTTCGCCTTTTTCTAACGTTTTCTTTCCTGTTCCTGTTAAAGTTGCTTTACTATCTTGTGTTTTTGCATAAACCTCAATAGTTTCTGTATCTTCTGGAACTACAACTTCATAAGATGTTGTTCCATATCTAAAACCTTTAAAATCATGTGGTTTAATTCCTAAATCAGCTAAATTCGCATTATTTGATTTAGTTGTTGTTGTATTATTGTTTGCTGTGTTGCTATTATTACTGTTTGTATTGCTGTTAGTGTTAGTACTGTTGCTGGTATTTTGTGCGTTCTGATTAGTGTTTTGGTTAGTTGTGTTGTCTACTTGTTGGTTAGTATTAGTATTAGCTGTATCTTCATTTGTTTCATTAACTGCATAAATTTGGTTTGTTAATAAAGCAAATAAAATTGCTATACTAAGTACTATTGTAATTCCTATTTTCTTTTGATTTTTCATTTATATTTCCTCCATTATTAATTTTGGTCTAATTTTATCATTTGCTATTTTTTTAGTCAATAATTATAACTTTTGAATTTCCATTCCATCTTTTGTATCTTTTACCAAATAACCTTTTTCTTGTATTTTATCCCTTAAAGCATCTGATTTTGACCAATCTTTATTTTCTCTTGCTTGTTTCCTTTGTTCTACTAATTCTAAAATTTCAGTTGATATTTCTTCTTGTTTTTTTGTTATTTCTTGTGTTATTTTTAAGCCTAAAACCGTATCAAATTTTTCTAATAATTTAGCAATTTCAGGCGATTTCTTATCATATTTTGCAACTTCCCAAACTGTACTCATTGCAAGTGGCATATTTAGGTCATCATTAATTGCCTCATGGAATTTTGTTTCTAATTCTTCTAATTCTTTACTAGATACTTCATCTTTTCCTGTAAGATGTGTTTTATAACTATTTTTTAGTCTTTCTAATGATTTAGAAGCTGCTTCTATTGCTTCCCATGTAAAATTCAATTTATTTCTATAATGACTAGAAAAACTAAATAATCTGTATACAAGAGGGTCATATCCTTTTTCTTTAATGTCTTTAATAAGATATACATTTCCTAAACTCTTAGACATTTTTCCGCCATTTATTAATAGATATTCTCCATGCATCCAAAATTTAGCTGGTATTTTTCCACATTTTCCTTTACTTTGAGCTATTTCATTTTCATGATGTGTAGGAATTAAATCAATTCCACCTGTGTGAATGTCAAATTGTTCCCCTAAGTATTTTTGTCCCATCGCTGAACATTCAATATGCCAACCTGGATAGCTTAATCCCCAAGGGCTATCCCATTTCATTAAATGCTCTTTTGGAGCTTTTATCCATAAAGCAAAATCATAAGGATTTCTTTTTTCTTGGTCAATATCTACTCTAGCTCCTGCTTTTTGTTCTTCTAAATCTAAAGGAGATAAAATTGGATATTTATCTAGTTTAGATATATCAAAATATATAGCAGTTGTTGTTTCATACGCATATCCATTTTCTACTAATTTTTGTACATATGATAACATATCTTTAATATGGTCTGTTGCTTTGCAAACAATTTCAGGTGTTTCAATGTTTAATTCTTCTAAGTCTTTGAAGAATAATTCTGTATAATATTTTGCTATTTCTATTGGAGTTTTGTTTTCTTCTCTTGCTGATTTTAGCATTTTATCTTCTCCATCATCACCATCTGAAACTAAATGCCCCACATCTGTTATATTCATAGCATGTTTTAATGTATAACCATTATATTTCAAAACTCTTCTTAGTATATCTTGAAATATATTTGTTCTCATGTTACCAATTGTTGCATCTTTATAAACAGTAGGTCCACAAGAATATATTTTTACTTCTTTTGCATCTAAAGGACTAAATTTTTCCTTGCTTTTTGTTAAAGTATTATAAAAAAATATATCCAAAACTTTCTCCTCACTTTCTGTAAATAGTTTTATTAAATTAAAGCATTTATCAAACAAAAGGGAGCATGATTAAAATTTTTGACCTTTTAGATTACTTTACATGCTCCGTCTTTGTTTGTGTGCCCATTTTACATTAGTAAAATTGTGTACAATTCTTTATATTATAGAAAGTTCGGAAAACTTTCCTAAATATAAAAACAAGTGAAAACGCACTGGAATGAAGATTTTATTAGTAAGCTAGTTATTTGTTGTTGCATTATTTGTATTGGTATTTGATGATGCATTGTTATTTGTACTATTATTTGAGTTTGTATTTGTATTTGTGTTTGTATTTCCTGAATTTGTATTAGTATTTGTTGATGTATTGTTTGTACTATTATTTACATTTGTATTTGTATTCGTGTTTGTATTTGTATTATTTGAATTTGTATTTGTAGGTGTGTTTTCTACTGGCAGATCTACTATTTTTGGAGCAGTATGTATTGGGCAAATTCCATCTACTTTAGGTACTCCACTTCCTGTACTATTGCTTGAACCAATTGTCTTCCATAAATTCAACTTTTCTTTTGGTACTACACCACCATAACCACTTGATTTTACTTCTACATATTGTGAACAATATTCTGTTGCTAATTTTCCAGATTCAGAACAAATAGTTTGTGAACCATGTCCTTGACATTTTCCTGGTAAATTATCTGGTGTAAAAATTTCTTTATATGAATTGCTACAACCAGTTGTTGCTGTACAACCTGTATTTCTACAAACAACTTGTTCTACAAGTCCATCTGGTCTTATAAATGTAGCTTTTTCAAGTCCTTTATGAATGTCTGTCATAACTGCATCCCATATTTGCCCTGCTGGGTTTGTTCCAGACCACACCACTTCTTCTGGGTTATCATAGCCAAACCAACATGCTGCTGCATAATATGGAGTAAATCCACATAGCCATCTATCTTTGCTTTCGTCTGTCGTTCCTGTTTTTGCAGCTACATCCATACCAGATATAGCACAATATGTTGCTGTTCCTTTTTTTACTGGTTCTTGTAAAATTGATTTTACAATATATGCATTTTGTTCTGATATAACTCTTCTTTTTTCTTGTTGTGGTTCTAATACAGTATTACCCGCAGAATCTACAACTTTTGTATAAAATGTTGGTTCAATATATTCTCCATTATTTGCAATTGCTGCATATCCTGCTGCCATTTCTAATGGACTAATTCCATCTGAAACTCCTCCAATTGCAAGTGGTAGCGATTCGTCGTTTTTATTTGGGTCTTCGCTTTCTCCTGCTTTGTATAAACTACTTATTCCAAATTGTCTTAAATAATCAATAGATTTTCCGTGGTGTTAATTCACACATAATTTTTACTTCTGGTACATTTTGTGAATATGCAATTATATCACGTATGTTAATTAGTCCTTTATAAACTTTTCCATCATTTTTAGGTGGATAACTACCAAATTCTGTTGGTACATCATTATAAACTGTTGCTGCTGTAATTATTTTTTCTTGTAATGCTGGTGCTATATCTGCAAGTGGTTTTATAGAAGACCCTGGTTGTCTAACACTTTGTGTTCCTCTATTTAAGTTATTTCCTGTTTTTTCTCCTAAGCCTCCTGAAACACCTAGTACATTTCCTGTTTTATGGTCAATTATTACTATTGCGGCTTGTGTATGATCATTTTTTATACTACCATCTGCATTCTTTTCTCTACCTGATTTTACATATTTATCTTTTTTTGTTTCTTCTTCAGCTCTAGCTTGAATATTGGCATCTACTGTTGAATAAATTGTAAGTCCACTACTATATACATAGTTTCTTGCTAATTCTCTTGAAATTTCTTTTTCATTCATTACTTGTTCTATTACTTGTTCTATTACTGCATCTGTATGATAAGAATAACCTGAAGTTCCTGCTATTTCTCCCTTTTGGAATGGTAATCCTGCATCTACTTTTGCAACTGCTGCATCATAATCTTCTTGATTTTCAATATATCCGAAGTTCTTTCATTTTAGCTAGAACCGTTTTTGTTTTCTTTTTTATTTTTTCTGTAACATCTTTAGTTTCGTCAAATGGGTCATAAGCATTTGGTGAACTGTTAATTCCTGCCATAAATGCACATTCTGCTAAGTCTAAATCTTTTGCACTTTTATTAAAATAATATTGTGCTCCTAATTCTACTCCATGTAAATTACTTGACCCTACAAATAATATATTTAGATATAATTCAAGAATTTGGTTTTTTGAAATCATTCTTTCTACTTGATAAGCTTTTGCCCATTCTTTTACTTTTCTAAAAATTCCCTCTAGTCCAGAATCTTCCTTGTCTTTAGTAATATTTTTAACCAATTGTTGTGTTATAGTACTTCCACCATATGAGCTTTTTCCAAATACTGTATGAATTATAGCTCCTGCTGTTCTTTTAAAATCTACTCCACTATGTTTGTAAAATCTTTCATCTTCAATTGCTACATAAGCTTTTGGCAAATAATCTGCCATATCTTCTAAAGTTATAATTTTTCTTTTTTCATCCCCACTTAAATTTGCAATAATTCCTCCATTACTATCTACAATAACAGAATTGGCTGCTCCTATTTTCAATTCTTCTTTTGTAATTTCAAAATCGTCTCCAAATAATCCAAAGAATATTCCTGCTACAACTCCAGCTCCAACAACACATAAAAGCAAAAATAAAACAACTGCTATTTTTATAGCCAACATTAATTTTGGATGTTTTTTTTCTTTTTTATTTTTCTTCATTTTTTTAGATTGAGAATTTTGGCTTCTATTTTTTATATTACTTGTTTTAGTATTATTACTATTAGTTCCCACTTTTTTTGTAGTAGTTTGTTTAGACTTTCCTTGTGTAGTTTGTCTTTTATTACTACTACTTTGTGTTTTATGTGGTTTATTATTTTTATTACTATTTTCCTTGCTACTTGGCATTTTTTATACCTCCTTTGCCAATATGTTGATGTGTTATAGGATATTAAAAAAACTTTCCTATAATATCAAATTTTTGGACAAAATTATTATATTATATTTGAAACAAAAATGAAAGCTTTTTCATCAATTTTTAAGAATTTTTGTTTTAATAAATTCTATTACTGTATATATATCCCCAATTTCACAAAAATGTGAAAAAAGAAATGTCCCCAAAATCACAATTTAGAGTTTATTCCCATTAGTTTTGTTATTTTTACTTTATCATTATCAATTTGTTTTATAATTTCTCTAAATGGTTGCCTCTTATTGATTTGTGCTTCATAAATTTTGCTTGCTTTATATTTTGTTTCTTTATCATAATCAAATTCTTTATTTTGAAATGATATATCATAATTGTTAATACAAATACCATTAAACCTTTTAGTCGCTATTTTTATATTTTCTTTAATATTAATTATAATTGCCTTTTCATAAATGCTATATTGATTTATTAGCTCTTGTGGAAAATCCACATTTATTATAATTTCAGATTTAAGAAGCCCTCTTTTTTTGTTGTTTCCAACTGTTATCATAATTCCATCTTTTTCTAATATTTGATTTTCTATTCTCTTAAATTTTTCAATATGATTTGTTATAATATTCACCAATTTATATTCTCTTGCAATATTTCTTAAATTTGCCAACATATTTTCTGTTATATCATTTGTTAAAATTGAAATTCTAGTTTCTTCTTTTTTTCTTTTTGTTTTTTGAATAATACAGTTTAATATTTTTTCTGACAATACTTCAAATAACCATATTCCTTCTACAATATCTAAGTTATAACTATATAAATAATTTACATATTCTTCTTGTTTTTGTATTTTTTCACTTATAACAACTTTTTTGCTGATTGTTTTGTCAAAAATTTTCTTTGTTTTTCTAGCTAACTTTTGAGCTTTTTTACTAGATATTTTTTTATCATCAATTGGTAAAATTATTTTGTCTTGTCTTAATTGTACAATATTAAATAACCTAAAAATAAAACTAGGCTTGTCATCTTCTTGGATATAATACAAAAAAATCACCTCTCATTTATTTAATTCTATGATGGTGATTTTTTTATATTACTATTTTTTTACCATTTCTTCTAGTTCTCCAATTAGATATGATAGTATATTTATTAGCCATTCTTCTTTTCGAAATCTTATATAGCTGTTGTTACATTTATTTTTTTCATATTTTTGTACAAGCTTTTTAATCTTTTAATAAGATTATATCTCTTTTTAAAAGTTCTTTTTGAACTATTCCTATTCCTATAAACTCTTGCTCACAATAAATACGATATATTCCATCTTTTATTTTGGTTGTCAATTTTACACCATTCAAGAAATGATGTAATCGTTGTTTTTCTAAGAAAATTTCGTTTTTATCTCTAAAAAGGTCTTCTATTGAAATATATGGTATATTATCTTTTTCTAATTGTTCTATTGTGATTGCTTGTTCTATTGAAAAATTACCGACTTTTATTCTATTTAGTTCTGACATATATCCAATTTCATTTAATTTTGTTGCTATGTCTTCACATAAACTTCTAATATATGTTCCTTTTGAACAATGTACTTGGAATTCAATTTGTTTTTCTTCTTGATTTATTTTCAACAATTGCATATCATAAATTTCTATTTGCCTTGAAGCAATTTCTACTGTTTGCCCTTTTCTTGCATATTCATAAAGTTTCTTTCCATTTAATTTAATAGCAGAATATATTGGTGGAATTTGCTCTTGTTTTCCTAAAAAGGTCTTTAATACTTCTTCTATTTTTTCTTTTTTAAAGATTTCTTTTGATACTTCCTTTTTTTCTAATATTTCTCCCTCTCCATCTGCTGTATTAGTTTTTATTCCTAATGTTAATTGAACTTTATAAATTTTATCATGATTTACTAAATATTTAGAACAAAGAGTTCCTTTTCCAATTAATAAAGGCAACACACCTGTTGCCATTGGATCTAATGTTCCGAGTATGCCCCACTTTTTCATTTAATATTTTTCTTGCTTTTTGCACAATGTCATGTGATGTGTTTTCTTTTGGTTTATTAATAATTATTATTCCATCCATTTTTTTATTTCTTTCATTAATTTTTCTTTTACTTCTTCTACTGTACCAGAAATCAAAGCCCCTGCTGCTCTACTATGACCCCCTCCGCCAAATAATAAGCAAATATCTGATACATTAATTTCTTCTTCAGAACGAAGAGAGACTTTATAAACATCTTCATTATCTTTTTGTCTTATAAATATTGCAACTTTCACACCTTCAATTTCTTTTCCTATATTTACTAATCCATCATGGTCACCTGGTTCTGCATTAACCTCTAACTCGTCTTGTGATGTCATATAAGAAAAAGCTATTTTACCATCTTCTAATAATTCTAGTCTGTCTATAACTCTTTTTGATAATTCAAAATTAGCCTTTGTTTTTGTCCCTAATGTCCTTTTATAAATATCTGGGATATTTACACCTACTCTAATTAATTCTGCCGTATATTCAAATGTTTCTGGTGTAATTCCTGTATATTGAAAACCACCTGTATCTGTTATAATTCCTGTCATAATACATGTTCCTATTTCTTTTGTAATCTTTATATTAAAATACTCTGAAATGCCGACTAAAATTTCACAACAAGCTGGTGATACTGGATTCACATAGTTTAAGTCACCATACATATTATTACTCCCATGATGGTCTATTACTACTGTTTTTTTAGCATTTTCAAAATGTTTGCTTTGTGCTACTCTCTTAAAGCTGCCACTATCTACTGAAATGGCTAAATCATATTTTTCTACTTCAGAGTCATTTTTTATTTCTTCTGCTGATGGTAAAAAGTTAAAACATCTTGGATATTCTGGTATTACTACATCTGCATTTTTTCCTAATTCTTTTAACATTAATTTCATAGCTAAACTGCTTCCAATAGCATCTCCATCTGGTGACTCATGTGTTAAAATTACAATGCTTTGTGCTTCTTTTATCTCATTTAAAATCTCATCTAATGTCATATGTGCTCCCCTCATTTTTATTAATTAAACATTAAAATTATATATTTTCGTTTTTTAATATTTCTTATAATATTTTAATCATCTTTTTTAGGCATTATATCTCTTAAAATACTATCAATCCTTGCACCATATTCTAGTGAATCATCTAGTTCAAAAATCAACTCTGGTGTGTTTCTTAAATTAACTCTTCTTGCTAATTCACTTCTAATAAACCCTGAAGATTTTTTTAATCCTGCCAAAGTTTCTTTTACATTTTTTGAATTCAGAATACTTACAAAAATTTTAGCATATTTTAAATCATTTGTAACTTTTACTTTAGTTACACTAATTAAGCCAGTAACATTGGGATTTTTCAATTCATAACCAATAATTTGACTAAGTTCTTTTCTATACTCTTCCTCAATACGACCTAACCTTGCTTGATTTTCTGGCATTGTTTTCCTCCTACTATTCTTTTTCTATTATTCTCTCAACTTCTATCAAAAGCCATAATTGTCATGCTTTTTGACTTTGTCTTTAAAAGCATTCATTTTACTATCTTTTTATTTCTTCCATAACATAAACTTCAATAATGTCTCCTTCTTTTATGTCATTATAGTTTTCAATTTGAATTCCACATTCAAATCCTTTTCCTACTTCTTTTACTTCATCTTTAAATCTCTTCAAAGTAGATAAATGACCATCATGTATAACTACATTTTCACGAATAACTCTTACCCCTGCATTTCTTTCTACTTTTCCATTTAATACATAACTTCCAGCAATTGTTCCTACATTAGATATTCTAAATGTTTGTCTTACTTCTACATTTCCAATTACTTTTTCTTCAAATTCTGGGTCTAGCATTCCTTTCATTGCAGCTTCTACATCTTCAATTGCTTGATAAATAATAGAATATTGTTTAATTTCTACTTCATCCTTTTCTGCCATTTCTTTTGCCATATTATCTGGTCTTACATTAAATGCAATTATAATTGCATTAGATACTTTAGCAAGTGTTACATCTGATTGATTTACTGCTCCTGCTGCTGCATGAATTACTTTTACTTTAACTTCTTCATTTTCTAGTTTTTCTAATGATTGTTTTACAGCTTCAACAGAACCTTGTACATCTGCTTTTACAATTAAGTTTAATACTTTTAGTTTTCCTTCCTCCATTTGGCTAAATAAATTGTCTAATGTTACTTTTGTGTTAGCATTAATTATTTTTTCTCTTTCTTGACGTTTTCTTCTTTCAATTAAGTGTTTTGCCATTTTTTCGTTTTTAACTTCATAGAACGTATCTCCAGCAGATGGAACTTCTGTTAGCCCCATAATTTCTACTGGTGTAGATGGCCCAGCTGCTTTTACATTTTTGCCTTTATCATCTTTCATTGCTCTTATTCTACCAATTGATGAACCTACTACAATTGTATCTCCTACATCTAATGTTCCTCTTTGTACTAGCATTGTAGCAATTGCACCTTTTGATTTGTCTAATCTTGCTTCAATAACAGTTCCTTTTGCTTGTTTATTAGGATTTGCTTTTAATTCTAAGACATCTGCTTCTAATAGTACCATTTCTAATAATTGGTCAATATTTTCATTCTTTTTAGCTGAAATTGGTACATATATAGTGTCTCCACCCCATTCTTCTGGAACTAGCTCATATGCCATTAATTCTTGTTTTACTTTGTCAATATTAGCATCTGGTAAATCGATTTTATTTATTGCTACAATAATTGGTATTTCTGCTGATTTTGCATGGTTTATAGCTTCTATTGTTTGTGGTTTTACACCATCATTTGCAGCTACTACTAATATTGCAATATCAGTAATTTGAGCACCTCTTGCTCTCATTGCTGTAAATGCTTCATGTCCTGGTGTATCTAAGAAAGTAATTTCTCTATCCTTTACTTTTACTTTATATGCACCAATTGCTTGGGTAATTCCTCCTGCTTCTCCTTCTATAACATTTGTTTTTCTAACAGTATCTAATAATGAGGTTTTTCCATGGTCTACATGCCCCATTACAACAATAACAGGTGGTCTTACTTGTAAATCTTCTTCTCTATCTTCTGAATCATCAAATAATATGTCTTCTTCTGTTACTGTTTCTTTTTTACTTGCATTAATTCCAAATTCTTGAGCAATTAGATATGCTGTGTCAAAGTCTACTTCATTATTAATTGTTGCCATTATTCCATATCCTAATAGCTTTTTAATAACTTCTGCTGTTGTTTTTTTCATTTCAGCAGCAAAATCTTTAACAGTAATGCTTTCTGGAATTTCAATTTCAGTTAATTTGAATATTTTTTGTTTTACTCTATCTTCCTGATTTTTATTGTTTCTTTTTCTTCCTCTTCTACCACGTTCTGTTGTTAAGTCATAGTAATCAAGCATTCCACCATCTTGTTCATCAAACATATTTGATAAACGATTAGCTTGTTTTAGAGTTTTTAGTTTTCCTTCATCAAAGTCATTTCCAACATTATTTTTTCTTGTTTTATTCTTTTTATTTGTTTTATTTTCATCAAATTTATTATTTCTTTGTTTGTCTAAACCTCTATTATATTCTCTTACTGTTTCCTTTTCGCCACTTTCAACAGACATAATATTCTTGATATTTTTTTCTATCCCTTTTTCATCTAATGGTCTTTTGTTATTATTAAATCTGTTATTATTGTAATTATTATTTCCTCTATTATTGTTATTATAGTTTCCTCTATTATTATTATCATTATTATGGTTTCTAGAAAAATTATTATTCCTAAAATTGTTATTTTGGTTTTGATTTTTATTTCTGTTATTGTAATTGTTATTATTGTGATTATGGTTATTATAATTATTGTTATTTCTAGTTTGATTTTCTTGTACTTGATTTTGCTTAAATGCAGGTTTAGTTTGTGTATTATTATTATTATTATCATTTGTTGTTATAACTTCTTTTGGCTTTTCTACTACTTCTTTAACTTGTGGTTTTTCTATTATAACTTCTTCTTTTACCTCTTCTTTTATCTCTTCTTTTTCTTGTTTTGGTTCTTCCTTTTTAAGACCAAATAACTCACTAACTGTCATAGGTTTATTTGGTTTGTTACGATATACAATATTGTAATCTTTATTTTGTTTTCTTTCTATAAAACCAACGTTATTTTTCTTTTCATCCTTTTTTATTACTTCTTTTTTCTTTTCTGGTTCTTCCTCTGCTATAATAACTTCTCTTCTAATAATAACTGGTGCTTTTTCTTCTTTTTTCACGTCTTTTTCCTTATCCCTCTTTTTATCTTCTTTCTTTTTTCCCTCATTTTTGGTTAATAATTTTTCCACTTTATTAGCTTCTTCTTCATTCACACCACTTAAATGACTTTTAGCTTCTATTTTTAACTTATTTGCTGCATCTATTACTTCTTTACTGGTTAATCCTAATTTTTTTGCTATTTCATGTATTTTTATCTTACCCAATAAGTTCACCCCCATTATTTATTTTCTGTATTTCATTTGCCAAATTACTATCTTGTATGCCAATAATTGCTTTATTTGACTTTCCGAATTGCTTTACTTAAAAGTTCTATTTCTCCATTTACTATAACTGGTACTTGAAAGTCTTTTCCAAATAGTTCAAACTTTTCTTTTGTTCTATTAGATGCATCTTCTGCTATTATAATTAAATATACTTTTTTCTTTTTTATTTGCTGTTCTACACTATCTGCTCCAAAGCAGACCTTTCTAGCTCTTGTGGCTAATCCAATTAGCCCTAATATTTTTTTATTTATCAAGTATGACACCTCTTAAATTTTCATAAATTTCTTCTGATATTTTTATATCAAGCACTTTTTCTAATCTTTTTGATTTAATTACTCTTTCTAAACATTGTATGTCATCACATATGTATGCTCCTCTTCCTTCTTGTTTACCTATTCTGTCTATACTTATTTTATTTTCCTTATTTTTAACAATTCTAATTAAATCTCTTTTATCTTTTTTACTATTACAACCCATGCAGGTTCTTTGTGGTTGGTTTTTCGTTTTTAATCACATTCCTTTCAAGTTTTAAATCTTCTTTAAGTATCTTCTTCTGTTTTTTCTTCTTGTGAACTCATTAACATTTCTCTAAATTGTGTTTCTGATTTTATATCTATTTTCCAATTTGTTAGTCTTGCAGCTAATCTTGCATTTTGTCCTGATTTTCCAATAGCTAATGATAATTGGTCATCTGGTACAATAACTTGAGCAAATTTTTCTTCTTCTTTAATATCTACTGCTAATATTTGTGCTGGAAGCAAACTAGATGCAATGTAAATAGATGGGTCTTCATTCCATTCTATTACATCTATTTTTTCTCCATTTAGTTCATTTATTACATTTTGAATTCTAACACCTTTTTGCCCTACACATGAACCAACTGGATCAATGTTTGGATCAGGAGAATATACTGCAACCTTACTCCTATATCCTGGGTCTCTTGAAACACTTTTTATTTCAATTACACCCTCATAAATTTCTGGTATTTCAAATTCTAACAGTTTTCTTACAAAGTCTGGATGACTTCTAGATACTATTACCTGTGGAGCTCCTTTGCTACCTTTTTCAACATCTAAAACATATCCTTTTACTTTGTCATTTACATGATAATGTTCAGTTGGAATTTGTTCTTTAGCTGGCATAACACCCTCTAATTTTCCTAAATCCATAACCACAATGCTACGGTCTGCTTTTTGTACTAATCCTGAAACAATTTCTCCTTTTCTGTCATTAAATTCTGTATAAATTATTTCTCTTTCTGCTTCTCTTAGTTTTTGAACAATAACTTGTTTTGCTGTTTGTGCCGCAATTCTTCCAAAGTCTCTTGGAACAATTTCTATTTCTACTGTATCTCCTTCTTCAAAATCTGGATTGATTTTTTGTGCTTCTTTAATGTTTATTTGTGTTTCTTTGTCATTTGCTCTTTTTACTACTTCTTTTAAAGAATATATATGTGTTGCTCCTGTTTGTTTATCCATTTGTACTTTTACATTTTCTAAAGAATCAAAGTTCCTTTTATATGCTGTTACTAATGCTGTTTCTATTGATTCTAATAGATATTCTTTATTAATTCCTTTTTCTTTTTCTAGTTCCTCTAATGCTAATATTAGTTCTTTGTTATCAATTGCTTGTTCTTTCATCTTTTTACATCATTCCTTTCTTTAATATGGTTGGAAAAGAATTGGATATTTAGCTAGAAAAATAAGATTTTAATTTATGATGGTCTTTTAATAAGTATTTTATTGATTAAATTAAAATCAAATTTTACTCTATACAACACCAAATACCAATTATTTTTAAGTTTTACCAATGAAAAATTGTTTTTATCTGTGCTATATTTTTTCGTTCTATTTCTACTTCTTCTTGAATTTCTACTTCATTATTTTCGATAATTAACTTCTCTTGGTTAAATTCTTTCAAGATTCCTTGGTATTGTTTTTTTCCGTTTTGATCTTTTCTAAATAGTTTTATTTCAATTTCTTTTCCTATGTTTTGTTCTAAATGTCTATCTTTTTTTAGTATTCTTTCAATTCCGGGTAGATGATATTTCTAAAAAATATTGTTCTTTAATATAGTCTGCTTCATCTAATATGTCATTTATTGCATTATTTACTTTCTCACAGTCATTTAAATCTATACCCTTTAAATTGTCAATAAAAACTCTTAAAAAATAGTTTTTTCCTTCTTTGCTATATTCTACATCATAAAGCTCATATCCTAATTTTTCAATAGTTGGTTTTATTAGAGTTTCGACTCTTTCTTCTATACTTGCCAATATTACCTCCTTATTGATTTTCAATAATTAAGAGTGGGATTTGTTCCCACTCTCTTGCTACATTTAATGTTTCTTACAATATTATACCCAATTTTTGGCATAAATGCAAGCTTTTTTATGAATTTTGTGTAATTTATACTTTTTCTAATATTTCTACTGTTGCTTCTGTATTTCCTGCATCTCCAATTTTAATATCTCTAACATGGTCAATTTTTTCCCATGTAGTTTCTCTTTTAAATAGACATTTAAAATTGATTAATAGCCATGATCCCATAAATAATGGGTAACATACTAAACCTTTTAACATTGGTCTAATTGGTCTTCTATCTAATAACATAACAATTATAGCTGTTCCAATTGGTAATAAAAATGTTGGTACTAAATATCTTAATATATTAATTATTAATTCTGCTTGTGTCATCCCATTTCCTGCATACATTAAGAAATTTGTTCCTAATAATATAATTGTAATTATAAACATAGGTATACTTCCTATAATATATAGAAAACCATCAAAATTCATCATAGTTTTATTTTCTTTTGCAGCTAATGCTAGTTGTTTAGTATATTCTTTTATACATTGCATATGACCTACTGTCCATCTGCTTCTTTGTGACCAACTTTGTTTAAATCCTACTGGTTGTTCATCATATACAATTGCATCTGTTGACCAACCTAATCTTTTTCCTTTTATTATTCTTTTTAATGAAAATTCAATGTCTTCAGTTAATGTTACTGTCTTTAATCCACCCTCTGGTTTTATTACATCAAATCTTACCATAAATCCTGTACCATTTAATAATGGTGATAATCCTAAATTGTATCTAGCTAGATGATAAAATCTATGCATTGTCCAATAGAAAATAGCATAACCTGCTGTTATCCAACTGTCTGTTGGATTTTTTATATCTCTATATCCTTGTACAACATCTTCTCCTTGACATAGTTTCTTATTCATATTTTTGATAAAGTTAGGATCTACTATATTATCTGCATCAAATACAAAAAATGCATCATAGTCAGCATTTTCCTCGATTTTTTGTTGTAAAAACCAGTCTAATGCATATCCTTTTGTTTTTTGTGTGTTATTAAATCTCTCATATACAATTGCTCCTGCTTCTTTTGCAACTTTTGCAGTGTTATCTGTACAGTTGTCTGCAATTACATAAATATCATATAATTGTTTGTTATAATTTTGCTTTTTTAAACTTTCTACTAAATTTGCAACAACCGCTTCTTCATTATGTGCTGGTATTATTGCCATAAATTTGTGGTTTTTGTTTACTTTTAATGGTTTGTCTTTTATTTTTACCAATGAGCATAAACTTACCATGATTTGGTATAACCAAAATATGGTTATTGTCCATACAAGAGCTTCTCTTAGTATATATAAATAATCCATTTTTTTACCTCTCTTTTTTTATTTCATCTGTATATATTTATTATGATACCTTTTTTATTATACTATTATTATTAAAATTATGCAATGTTTTTTTTGAATTTAATTATTTTTTAAGATTTCTAAAATTATATTTAAGAAATTGATTTATTATTAAAATAATAATATTTTGAATTAGAAAAACACTTCTTTTCTTCTGTATTTACCAATTACAATAGTATCACAAACTCCATTTTTCTCTGTTTTTTGTTCTTGTAATTTTTTATATTTTTCTACTTTAGAACTCATAGGGATAAACCATAAAATTTTGCTATCAGTATTTTTTATACAAAAATATGTAGGTCTTGTATTTCCATTTTCATGATTTTTCATAAGTTTTTCATCTTTTGCAAATTCAAAATATTCATCTTTTATATGATATACATATCCTGTTTCTAAAAACATATACTTGTCCTTTCTAAAATTAAAGCCCTCTATAACTTAATATAGAAAGCTAAACATTTTCAAAATAGATAATTTATTACTCGCACCACCATAAAGCGAGAACATTTAGCAAAATGGATAATTTATTACTCGCACCACCATAAAGCGAGAAACATTTTCTTTCTATATTTATTAGACAATCTCTAAAAAGCAATTGTCAAGTCGTTTTGCACAATAAATATAGTATATTTTATGCGATTTTTATAAATTTATATATTTTCATTGTTTTGTTATATCTATTGTTATATCTAATTTAATGCTCCTGACATAATTCTAAATTTAGAATTATTGTTCCAGATTTCTTGTAATTTACTGAAATTTTCGTTAGGATTTAACATTAAGTTTGCTAATTTATCTAATTCTTTATATTCTTCTTCAGATAATTCGAATTTCTTATCTTGTATATATTTAGGCATATGTAAGAATATAATTTCATCATTCATTAGTGAATGAAAATCATAAAATAATCCTCTTATTGAAGCTTTTAGTCCTAAAGTTGGTGGATCAGAAGAATATAAAATAGTTTCAGGTTTATATTTATTCTGTCTTACACCTAAATAAGCATTTGCACCAAATAAGAATTTATCATAAGGAATATCATTCAAATCAAATCCCATTTCATGGTCTGGACAATGCTCATCTGCATCTACTAATTTCCATCCGTTTTCTTTTTCGTCAAAATACTCTGTAATCCAATGGTCGTAACATATTCCATCATAATGTATATATTCAGCAAATCCACTTCTAGCTCTAGCTGGTATTCCTTTAGCTTTTAATATACTTGCTAATAATATAGCTTGACTTCTACAAGTAACATGAACTTTATCTTTTGCTTCTCTTTTTGTAGTATAGTTAGGATTTTTTCTTAATAATTCAGCTATTACACTTTGTGCTGTTGGGAAAATGTCATCTTCATATTCTAATCTAGTAATTGGAACTTTAGTCATATCTCCCCAAAAACAATCTTTTTTATTTCTAATTTCTTTATCTCTGAAAGCTACTGGATGGATTATTTGCATTCTTTGTAATATACACAATTGTTCAATATCATCTGGCAAGTTTTTTGCAAAATCCTTATAATATCCTAAATCTGTAAACGAACTTGTTTTTTTATAAAATTCTAATATTTCTTTTTCCATTTATTATACTTTCCTTTCCCATAATTTGTGAGGGTATGGTTCTTCGCCTTCGCCCTTGTTTTCAAAACCATGATTTCTATAATATTCATTTAATTTTTTATTTGTTTTCATACAATCCAGCCTTAAATAATCTATTGAATTTTGTTTTGCTAAATTCTGTATGAAATTTAATATTTCTGTTCCTAAATTAGGATGACCAAGTTTAGTTACAAAATGATGTATGTAATATGCTTTTTTATTATCATTCCAATAATTTTCATCTTCTGTTTTTAATAAAAATGCTCCTACAATTTCACCATTCTGTTTTACTATATATAATTTATAGATTCTCATCATCTTTATAAAGTAATCTGTATTGTATAACTCTGTGTAATACCAATCGCCCCATTGTTCTATTTTCTTTTGCTTAAACCATTTACATCTTTGTTTCAATATTTCTAAAATAACTGGTATATCATTTTCAGTAGCTAATTCTATATTCATTTTTCGTTTTCCTTTCATTTATCTTTTTTATAATATTAAAGCCACTCTAAGACTTCATTTAATTTTTTCCTAGGTCTTTGTTTCGGACTTTCATCTAGACAACCGATAGAAATTGCTGAAATCAGTTCCATATCTTCATAACCAACGAATTTAGCAATTTCTTTCCTAGTATATACAATATCTCTTATCCAAAGTGAGCCTAATCCTAAATCGGTTGCTCTTAAGCAAATATGTTCTATAGCTCCACCAATTGAAAGCGAATCTCCTATAATCCAATTTTCTTCATATTCTTTAAAAACTAATATAAGTATTGGTGCTTCTTTCATTACTTTGGCAGTTGCTTTTACACTACTATTAGTATTATATCTTTCTCTTTCTAAACTAACTTTTAAGCTATTTTCCTTTTCCAACATGATGCCTGCAATTTGATTTTTTATAGTATCAGTTACTATTACAAATTTCCAAGGTTGTCTATTTTTTGCAGATGGTGCTAACCTTGCACAATCAATTAAGTCTTCAATTATTTCTTTAGATATTTCAGTATTTTTAAATTTACGAATACTTCTTCTATTTTTTATTGTTTCTTTTAATTCCATGGCAACCTCCTATTTTTACTATGTTTATATAATATCACAATCTGTTTTTATTGTATAGTTAAAATCTTCGATTTTTCTTATACAAGAACAAAAGAGGCATGATTAAAATTTTATGACCTTTTAGATTATTCTTCATGCCTCGTCTTTGTTCGTCCGCGAAAATTGCTTTGCAATTTTCTGTGAAACGCTTTATATTATAGGAAGTTCGAAGAACTTTCCTATAATAGAACAAAAGAGGCATGATTAAAATTTTATGACCTTTTAGATTATTCTTCATGCCTCGTCTTTGTTCGTCCGCGAAAATTGCTTTGCAATTTTCTGTGGAACACTTGATATTATAGGAAGTTCAGAGAACTTTCCTATAATAGAACAAAAAAATCAATCAGATTTTATTTTCTGATTGATTTCTGTATCTATCTGTTCAATTAGTTCGAACGAAACATCGTTGGTACCGATGGTGGGACTCGAACCCACATGATTTCTCGCTGGATTTTGAATCCAGTGCGTCTACCAATTCCGCCACATCGGCTTATAAAAAATATGTACTAATATATATTAGCACATATTTTTTTAATTGTCCAGCTTAAATTAATATTTTACTTAGTAACCTGTCTCAAAAAATTCATTTTGGGCAACTCAGTGCCTGTCCCAATTATGCCCAAAAGGGCTACTCGGTGCCTGTCCCAATTATGCCCAAAGTTTAGTTTCCAGTAGCGATAAAGTATACAATTCTGTATAATACAACTCCAAGTGCTGTTGTTCCTATTGTTAATAGTATTGTTGCTTCTGGTGATAATCTTTTTTTAGTTGCTACTTTTACTTGTTCTTCCATTTTTTTATCCTCCTTTACCTTTTTATTTTGTTTCTATTTTACATCTCTAAGTTTCCTAATTTTTATATATCCTACTGCCATAATAATTACACCTATTATAATTCCTATTAATAAAACTGTGTTATTTCCTGCATAAGGCATTTTTGTGTTTGCTATTGTGTTGTCTCCATTTATTGTGTTTTTGTCATTTATTGTTCCATTTCCTTCATTACTTGGTTTATTCTCATCTTCTTTGTAGATGTCATCTGCCGTGTTTTTCTTTTTAGTGACTGTAAGTTCGCATATTGCTGAAAAATTACCGTCTACAGTTGTTACTTTTATTGTTGTTTTTCCTTCACTAATTGCCTTAATAATTCCATTTTCTGTTATTGTTGCTATTTTTTCATTTGAACTTTCCCATTTTACTTGTTTTTGAGTTGCATTTTTTGGTTCAATTGTAGCTACTAAATTGCCTGTATCTCCAACTTCTAAACTAAATGTTTTTTTATTTAATGTTACACCTGTAACATCTACTTTGGTAGGTTCTGATGTTGATTTTATAACTTCGATATTGCAACTTGCTATATGATTTCCATCATCTGTTTCAACTGTAACTGTTGTCTTTCCTTCTTTTTTTCCTGTTACAACTCCATTTTCTATTGTTGCTACTTCTTCGTCTAAACTATTCCATGTTACATTTTTATTTGTTGCATTTTCTGGTTTTACCGTAGCTCTTAATGTTGTTGTTTCTCCTACTTTTATTGTTGCCTCTGTTTTATCTAATTGAACTCCTGTAACTTCAATTATTTCTGGCTCTTCTTCATTTTCTTCTACTGTAATATTGCAACTTGCTACTTTACCTCCATCTTCTGTTGTAACTCTAATTATAGCAGTTCCTTTAGATTTAGCAGTTATAACTCCATTTGCTACTGTTGCAACTTCTTCATTAGATGTTGTCCATGTTACATTTTTATTTGTTGCATTATTTGGAATTACATTAGCTGTTAATGTTTCTGTTTCTCCTATTTTAATATTTGCTGATGTTTTATTCAACTCAACTCCTGTTACAGGTATTGTTGCTGGTTCATTTGAAGTTGTTGTATATGCTTTAATGCAAACATTGGTATTCCTAAATGTAATAGTATCATTAATTTTCAAACCATTTATATCTTGCCAACTTCCTCCCTCATCTAATGATACAAAACTTTCTCCATTATTTGCCTTTGCTTTATCTAAAAAATTTGAAACATTTACAATGCCTGAATCTTTCAAGTTTGCTTCTAAAGGTATTTTTGCTTTCATCTCTTTATTAATGTATTTTACTGCTACTACGAATTTATCACCTGTTAGTTTTACAGGATTTGCTAATTTTATAATATGATATCCTGGTTCAATGTTATCCATTTCTACTGAAACTTGTTTTAATTGTGTTTTATCTCCATTTTCTCCATTAACATAAATTTGTATTCCTGTTGTGTTTGCTATAAAAACTCCCACTTCATTAATATATTCAATTTTAGAATTATCTCTTGAAAACACATTAGCTGCCATTAATTTACTTATACTAGAGCTTCCTATTGAATATGAATATCCTAATTCATCATATTGATAAATTGTATCATATGGTATTTCATCTTTATTTGCATATTCTTCAACACTATCAATTCCATATATTGAATTTTCTATTAGCTTATCTTCATAAGAAATATATAAATAATTGTCTTTTCCTATTGTATCTCCTTGTGAATTTAATGCAATATATGCTCCTGGATTTTTTGGTCTATATTCTTCCTTAAAATTAGAAATAGCATAATTATCATCCCAACCAACAATGGTTATATCATGATTACTTAATGTTTCATCTCCTTTATAGCAATAAGCCCCTGTATTGGCATTATAAGATTTTTCTAATTCTTCATAAAAATCTGCACAAATTGGTCCTTTATTTTTTATATGTTCTTTTATAATTGTTCTTAATTCTTGAACTTGATTGGTTGTATAACTATTTCCATTTCCATCTGCATAATTTATATTTCCATTTGAATCATTGTTTTTATATATACCAGGGAAATAAGTTGCATTTGTAACTCTAGCATCAACTGTTTGATTTAATGCTCCTTCTGGTAATTTATCTAATGGTATTAAATAATCATCACTAGCAGAATTTGTTGTTTCATTATATACACTATCTATTGGCATTTTTGTTTCTAAAACAGGATATTTACCTGTACTACTTGCTGCCATTGCTAATCTAAAATTCCCACCAGTTGTTATAGTTTTATTATATATTGTAGATACTATATAATTCAAATAATATGGTGAATATACTTTTCCTTTTCCAGTTCCTTCTAGCACACTACTAAAAGAAAAAGCCCAACAAGCACCTGTCTGTCTTTGGTCTTTAACTGTTATGGCTGGCCTTTGATATCTTGTTTCTAAAGCTGCTCTTTTTTCACTTAAAATATTATATTTTGATCTTTTAACACTATCTTTAAAAACTCTACCCGAAATTTCTGGCATAACAGTATTTTCTTTTTCTTCTTCTGACAAACTCTCCCAATATTGAAATTTCTGTGTTTTTTCTGGCACTTCCCATTCTATATTATCTTTTGCATAACTTATATTAGAAAATATAAAAGTTATAATTAGCATAAAGACACTCATACTTATAGTTTTTATGTATTTTTCCATTCTCTATTCTCTCCTTTATTACACGATTTCTCTATTTTTACTATAAAATATTCTTATTTTTTTGTCAATAAATATTACAATTATAACAAAAACTTAATATTTTTGTAATCTTTTGTTTGTTATTTTTTGTTCATCACTAAATTTCTAAATTGTGCATACTATAATGTATAAGTTTTGAAATTTAGTAGATACTATTTTTGTGAGAATGGAGGTTTTTATATATGAAATCACTATGTATTAAGACAAATAATTCTAATTTACTAAATTATCTACTAAATGAATTTAAAAATATTGAACTTGATAATGTTTATTTTTCCGAAAATGAATTTAAAATTTATAAAAATATCATTATTCACTACTTAGGTAATAACGAGCCTCTTTTCTTATCTAAAGTTTCTTCTATTTTGTGTTTTCTTGTTATTGATGAATTAGAAGAAGATTTGTTGAAAAAATTAATTTTACAAAATTATTTTTATTTTGATTGTTTAGAAAGAGAAAAAATTCTTTCTCTTTGTTTTGAAATTATGGCAGATGATTTTTGTGAGCTTTTTGATAAAAAATTCAAAACTTTGTATGATATTTTTTATGACTTTTTATATAATAATAATTCTATTGTACTTAATGGTTTTATTAATTTTAGAGTAAAAGATTATTTGCTCATTTTAGATGAAATTGTAAATCAAGCAGTAAATAGCTTTGTAATTGAGCAAGAATATTTAGAATTTATTTCATTGCTAAAGTTATATATTAATTCACAAACTTCTGAATGTGAAATGGTTCATATTATTTTTTCATCTTCAGAGTCAGTGTTACTAGATAAAAATAAAAATTTGATTGACATTCAAGATGATATTTTTAAGGCAAAGTATTTAAGTGATATTACTTTTTCTAGCAATGATTATATTTTAAATTCATTACTTACTTTACTTCCTAAAAAAATTTACATTCATTTAATAGATGACTATGTTGATGAATTTATTAATACTTTACAATTAGTATTTGAAAATCGAATAACTTTATGTACAGATTGCAATATTTGTAATCTATATAAAAATAAAATTTTGCATTTGGAAAATTCTTAAGAAAAAAGAGCGAATTAAAATTTTTGATCTCTTAGATTATTTTACATGCTCTATCTTTGTTCACAGCCAAATTTGCTTTTGCAAATTTGTGTTGAATATTTGATGTTATAGGAAAATCGTAGATTTTTCCTATAACACAAGAAACACACTTCAAGTGCCATATTCAAATTGACAAATAGAAAGATACAACAACAAGATTCTCCTTTACATCCATATCTTGCTTCTACAATTTTATTTCTTCTTTAAGAAATTTGCTAACAAATTCCCATCTGTGTTTTATAAACTGACCATTATTTACTAAATCGTTAATTTCTGTCCAAGTTGCCCATTTTACATCCGAAACTTCATCTTCTTGAAATTTCATTTTAGATATATCATAATCACATCTTAAACTATATGTGTCTATCCAAACATTTCCTGTTTTGAACTTTGTAATCAATTTTAAATTATCAGCATTAATATCAATATTTAATTCTTCTTTTGCTTCTCTAACAATAGTATTTATCGAATTTTCTCCTAATATAACCGAACCACCAGTCATAGCCCATACATTAGGTTCTAGCTTTTTTTGTTTTGCTCTTTTTTGAATTAGTATCTTATTATCACTATTTATTATCCATACATCTGCTCCTAAATGATAAAAACCTCTGTCAAAAACTTTTTGATCATATTTTTTCATTATTTCGCCTGTTGCATTCCCATTATCATCTAATACTTCCCATAATTCTATAACATCATTGTGTCCATTTATATTTTTCATTTTAACATTTTTTAAATTTCTTTTATTTTCTTTTTCCATATTAATACCACTCCAATACTTCATTTAATTTTTTTCTAGGTCTTTGTTTAGGATTTTCATTTGGATAACTAGAGAAATTGCTGAAATCAGTTCCATATTTTCATAGCCTATCAACTTAGTAATACCTTTTAACCTTGCTTCAATCCATTTATCTGAATATCCTCTACTTCTGTAATAATCAATAGCTCTATTCATTGCAATCTCTGGATCAAATATTTCATCAATTCTTTCTTTTCCCATTTGAGCAAGCCATAGTTTAAAAGGTTATGCTTTTTGACTTGGTACAGACTCTATTAGTCTTAAAATTCCTTTTGTATCTGATGTATCTGTACTATAAAATTTTCCATCTGTTGATTTTAATTTTAGTTGTCGACATTTTGTCGATATCTCACTTTTTTTTCTTCTGTTATCCTTTTTTTAATCTATACCAATAATATTTTGAATCTCTGCTTTCTGTTACAGCTTCAATTACATCAACTACACTAAAATAATATTCTTCTTTTTCAGCATCCCAAATGCTTCTTATTTCTTTTCTTTCAAATCACGAGTATTGGTTTATTTTAGTTGTGCAAAAATGCTTATTTTGAGCCATTTTTCATAAGTCTTTTTCAAACCAATTAAAAAGCTGGTGTAAAACACTTTGCAGATGTTTCACCCCCAACTATTGACATTGAGCCCAAAAAATCAACTAGATTTTATTTTCTGATTGATTTTTGTATCTCTGTTCTGTAAAAAGTTTGAACAGATACGTCGTTGGTGCCGTTGACGTAGTTATCTACAACTTTTTCGGCACTCCCCACGATTGATACAAATATCAATCAATTTATATATAGATTATCAAATTACTTTATAAAAATCAAGTTTTTTTTAGTTTTTGCAAATATTTGTTCTTTTTCTATTGCTTTACTATAAATATTATGCTATACTATGAGACATAGGAAATGATAATAAACAGATGTGGTTTTGCCACCAATTATACGAATTATCGTAGGAGAGGTGGTGATGTTTATGGTTAAAGTGATACTATTTTTTATAATATCCTTAATGTTATCTTTAACATTAAACGTTGCCTTGACAGCAGTTCTGTATAAGAACTGGGTTGATAAGCAACTACATAAATAAAAAAAGCTCACATCTGTAAATTTGACGATTTAGATGTGAGTTTTTCTATCTATATCGGCAAAACCACGTTTGTGGATTTGTCATTTCCTATATTTATTATACTTGAGATTTTTAGGAATGTCAAACATTATTCAAATAAAATGTAAAATTTGCAGTGATAATTTTATTAATGCCTTATAAGTATTGAAAAAAACTTATTTACACCAATAATGCTTATAAAAATAACATAATAAATCAATAGTTTCTCTATTAACATTTTTTTCATTAAATATATCTAGTTCTATAATATTAGTTGGGGTACAAAACACTTTGCAGATGTTTCACCCCAACTATTGATATTGAGCCCAAAAAATCAACCAGATTTTATTTTCTGATTGATTTTTGTATCTCTGTTCTGTAAAAAGTTTGAACAGATACGTCGTTGGTGGCTTCACCTGGAATCGAGCCAGGGACACAGGGATTTTCAGTTTTCGTACTTCTTTGATATTTAATAATAGATAAAATCATTTAATGTTGTTTAAACTGTTGAAAAATAAGCAAAATTTAAACTTTATTCTTAAAAATATTTAAAAATAAATAATTATCAAAATGACCTTTTTCAAATAAGTTTTTTAGATATTTTTTAGATAAAATTAAAACTTACTATTGATAATAATATTTTGAAAAAATCCTATAACAAAAATAAGAGTATATAAAATTACTCTACCTCATACAATAAATCGCCTTAAAAACGATTTTGAGGGTTAATTGAATAAGAAGAAACAGACTACTTGTAGTTTTAAGCTACAGGTAGTTTTTTTGTTTTAAAAGAGAAATGCAACACCTCTTAAAAAGTGTTTGGTGTGATGAGCCGATGCTATAAAGTTCATTCGTATTTGTATAAGCAGTCTAATTATACAAAATGCGTGAGTGAGATTTTAGAACACAGACTCACAATAATAAAAGAGTATTCGGTGGCAAAACTTGAATGGATTTGTAATTGTAAAAAGTTTGGGCAAGTATGAACAAAGATACTTAAATGTATCTGCAATTATAGTAGTAATATTACTACTTACTAGACTACCTATGAAACAAGGCGAACGACTGATGGTTTCTGGCTTTATAGGTGTAATAATTCTATTTTTCATAAATGGGATTATTACACCTAATTCACTTTAGCTCTCTCCCCTCTGGTTTCTACTTTGAACTGCTAAAGTGAATACAAAAAAGCATAAGTGCTTTTTTGTTGTGAGTAAAAAATTTATTTTTTTCTCACATTCATAAAAATTGCGACAAGCAAATTTTTATGAAAAAACCTAAAAATGCGAATAGCAATTTTTTAGGTTTTGGGGTGTGGGGTTGCCAAAACCCTGCCATACGACAAACTTGTTTGTCTAGTATGTTAGACATTCAAAGAATATCTTGAGCAAAGAAGGAGGTTCAAAGAAGATATGAGTTATGCTATTATACGAAATGATAAATTAACAAGAGTGGATGCACAAGGATCATACATTCACAATGATAGAAGGTCAAAAGGTCATTCTAATAAAGATATTGATCCTACAAGAACACATCTTAATTTTTGGTGTAAGAAGAATGAACTAACTTATATAAAAGAATTTGATAAAATAAAAAAAGAATATGATTTAAAAGGCACTATTAGAAGTAATAGTAATATCATGTGTGAGATGATGATTACTTCTGATAATGCCTTTTTTAATAAAATTGGTTTAGAAGAAACAAAAAGATATTTCAAAGAAAGTTATAAATTTGTATGTAATTACAAAAATCTTGGAGAAAA
>CAOKGO010000013.1 GCA_948468045.1 uncultured Clostridium sp.
ACCACAAAAATATTATCAAAACGATGAGAGTCTTGATAATACTATTGGTGGGCAGAGGTGTCGTTTGTACGAACTTCTGCCTCTTCAATAGTGGGTACCTCTACCTTATATTCTTTTTCTTGAGTGTTAAAGAATATAATTGCATAATCATCATACAAGTATATCTTATCTATTAGAACTGTTATAAGCATTTTTCTATACTTAATATCGTTTATATCTCCGCTTCTTCATTTGAGTTAAAAAGTAAATTACTTGTGTTTCATCTAAATTTATTTTTTTAGAACTTTCAATTTGTATTTGACTTTCTATATCGGTATGCTCTTTATCAATATTGACCATCTCTTCAAATATAGACTTTCTAACACTATCTATATCACATACCTTTAAACTATCAAATAAATTAGCTTTTTGTTTTTCATTTTGTTTTAAAAGGTTTTGAAGTCTTTTCAATGTACTTGTATCTTTTTCTTTCTCTACTAACTTTACTACGGTTTTAGCAATTTTATTAATGTTCTCATCTGTTAATATGTTTCTAGCCTCTTTTACAATTATATCTTCTATATCTTCCTTTTTTACATTCTTTTTATCACAAAGTTTTTTCCTAGATTTATTACAAGAATAGTAAGCGTGTCTTTTTCCTGTTCGTGATGTACCACAAATTCCAACCATCATATCTTTACAATGTCCGCAGAATAATTTAGTTGTTAGTATATAATCATTCGTAGTTTTTAATCTTGATGGAGAGTGTTTATTTTTATCTAATCTTTCTTGTACTCTGTTAAATAAATTTGTATCTACAATTTGAGGTATTGCATTAGGTGTTTCTGTATCTTTATATATGTAAGTACCCATACATCTTTTATCTGCTAATAAATTTCTAATTGCACCTTTACTATATTGTACTAATTCGCCTTTTTTATTTCGTTTATCTA
Organism: uncultured Clostridium sp.; assembly: GCA_948468045.1. Classification (GTDB taxonomy): domain Bacteria; phylum Bacillota; class Clostridia; order TANB77; family CAG-508; genus CAG-269. The sequence goes on from CAOKGO010000013.1 coordinate 933, forward strand.
TAATCTTTAATTGATTATTGACATATTCTCGTACTTCCTCAATAGTATGGTCATTATCATACATCTTATAAGCATTTAGTGTTATAGAAGCAGTTTCATCATCTATTGTATATTGCTTATCTACAATTTTAAATCCTAAAGTAACATAACCACCAATATACAAAAATTTACTAACATTTATTCCTATTCCCCTTTTGACTTTTTCAGATAATTCATCGCTATAATACTGTGCCATACCCTCAAAGAAATTTTCCATTAATCTTCCTACTGGGTCATCACTAATATTTTCTTTTGCTGAAAACACTCTAACATTATTTTTCTTCAATTCACGTTTATATCTTACATTGTCATATTTATCTCTGGAAAATCTATCTAATGAATAAACAATTACTCCATTAAAGGCTTTTTTCTTACTATCTTCAATCATTCTCAAAAAGTCTGGTCTATCATCTGACTTTCCTGTTATAGCTTCATCTTTATATACTCCTATAACATCAAATCCTTCTCTTTCAGCATAGGCATAACATTCCTTTAATTGTCCTTCAATACTTTGTTCTGTCTGTTTATATGAACTATATCTAGCATATATTACTACATTCATTTGTAACACCTCTTTATTTTTGTTTTTGTAAATCAATTAATATCTTTTTTATATCATTAATGGCTTTTTTATTTTTCTCTGCTTGTGCCTTTAAGTCTGGAGATAATTCATCAGATACACCTAATAAATAATCAAAAGACACCTTATAATAATTTCTTATTTTTATTAGTTGTTTAATATCAGGAATTTTTTCGCCATGCTCATATAGTCCAAGTGTATTAACACCTAACCCAATTTTTTTACTAGCTTCTCCTTTGGTTAAAGTTCTTCCCATTTCTTCACTTTTCTTTGTTCTTAAATCAACTAATCTTTTACCAATTTCTTTTGTATTTAATTCATTATTTACTTGTTCCATTGTTACCTTCCTTTTTTACATTTCCATGTTACTTTTCAAAAAACTTTCACTTTTAATCGTTAAATTTCACAGTTTTCATAAAAAATCATCCGACTTTTTCGGGATTAAATTAGAGAGGGGTTATTAATAACACAATTTTATTACACATGATGTCGTTAATAACAACACTATATTATCATAAACGCGTTTATTTGTCAATGTGAAAGGAGGTTTTGAATTTATACAAAAATTACTTATGATGACAATACGCTCTACTGGGGGCACGATTAAGGAGTTATATCATGAAACTTGAAACTTATCAAGTTGAACAAATCGCAAAGACCATTATGTTTGACATACAAAATTATATTGCAGAACATAAAGTCGAATATGAAGCATTTAAGAAAGCCTACAAAGAAAATAGAACATTGAAAATTAAATAAGGAGGAAATAACAAATGCAAGATAACGAATTAAACACAGAAAATAAAATAAAGGAGGAAATCAAAATGGAAGATATTAAAATTGAAAAACAAGAAAATAAGGAGGAAATCAAAAATATGGAAAATGTTACAACCAATACACAAGAAACAAAGGAAGAAATAAAAACAAACGAAACTACAACAGATACACAAGAAGCGGAAAAGGAGATAATCAGTGTGGAACAAACCAGTAATACTGCTGTTCCAACAGATGAGTGTAATAAGAAAGGAGTTGACCCTATTTTCCTAGAAGAAGTTTTGCATTATTATGATCCTAGTGTCCTTTTGACTAATTCTCCAGAGGAAAAAACAGTAAATGACTATTTTAAAAGTGTTACTTGCAAAATTGAGGACATAGAAAACTTACTTTATGAAGTCATAGGTTATTCGTTAGCAGAAACTGCTAAACTGAATAAACTAATAATCCTAAAAGGCGATGGGAGAAATGGCAAGAGCAAGATTTTTAGGGTACTTGAAGCCGTATTAGACAATAAATGCTCACATGAGCATTTGGAACAACTGTCTCGGAAGTAAAGCAGGAAGCAAGTCTACGGTTAAAAAGCTAGAACGGTTGTACAGTAAATATTTCGGAAGACCAAAAGCAACCGAAATACATAAACAATTCGCTTGTAACTCGTATAGTCTCTGGAGAGCCTATATCACTAAATGGAAAAGATGATAATGATGTCTTAACACCTTATGCAACTATGTTGCTGTCAGTAAACGAAGTCATAAACTTTAAAGAAATAGGCTTACATATAACCGACCGCGTTATTGTGATACCATTCAATGCCACGTTTACAGATGACAGAGGTAATCGTGATATTAACATTGGAGAAAAGCTATGTAAAAAAGAAGCGTTGAAAATCATTGTAACTAGGGCTATACAAGCATTTGAAAAAGTGCTAGAGGTTGGTAGGTTTACAATTCCGCCTATTGTAGAGGAAGAAACGAAGAAGTATTTTATGGAATGTAATAGCGCATTAGAATTTGCAAGTTTATTTCCTATAAAAACAATTATCGTTAAATCAACCTATTATAAGGAATATAAAAAATGGTGCAACAACCATAACAGAGAAGCGGTTAGCGACTCACAATTTGGTAAGCAAATATTAGCCTTAAATTATAGACCTGAACGATACTTATTGGGTGGTAAAAGAGTATGGTATTATGCTTCTCCAGATTTCGATAATTCTAAAACTCAAGATATTTACGATGACTATATTACATGGAATTGTACAACTAGAGAAGCAGATAAAGCATACGATGATAATTATAAAAGGAAAAATTGGAAAGGTAATTTTGAAGATTATCTTTGTACACGACTTTATGATGAACAAAATACAGATGATGAACAAACAATAGATAATGAACAAAGCACACAAGAAGAACAAAAGCCAGAGAATGAAGAAGCAACATCTGACAACACTTAATAACTTAATAATAAATAAGCTAGTCAATAGGACTAGCTTATTTATTGGAATTTTACTATGCCAGATATGTAGTAATAAAATATTTTTCCTATATTCAATAAATCAATTTTGCATGAAGTCTGCTATATTTATATACGAAGTATATAAATATACTATCAGTTTGTGAAAGAAAAATTAAATAGTTACTAAAACACAATAAATTATTGGAATTTCACTATGCCACTATGCCAGATATGGTTTAGTCTTTAAAAACTCTTATATCCTATCTGTTGTCCTCTAGGCTCGATTTTAAGCTGTTTTATATACTACGGCGAAAAAAATTTTGTAAAAATAAATATACCCTCTCTAAAGGCTATGTAGCCTCTCTAGTTCAATATATGAGGGCAATAGTAGTGTTACATAGGTATTACTAATATAAAGTTCTTAATCTAAAATCTGTCTTTTATAAGCATTTCTAGTACGTTTTATATATTCCCAAACTGTCGCATCATATTCTTCTTCAAGTAAATAACTATATGATTTCAAAAAGTCCTCTTTATTCAGTTTTAGAAAATCTTTCATTTTCTCTGTATCTTCAATAAAAGTGTAAGGTCTACAAGTTATCATTTTCTTCGCCTCTTTCATTTATTTTTTCAATAACATATCTAACTGCATAAATACCATTTTTGTTATATAATCTTTGCCATGCTTGTTCATATCTTGACCATTTAAAACCATGTTTCTTTAATGTAGTTCTTGTTTCTTCATCTGGTATAGCATCAAATATAAACTGCAACCTGTTTATTTCTCTATTTAATATTGCTTTGCCACCAGTAAAGGTAACATCTTCAAACTGCAATTCTTCTAATTCTTGAATTTCTTTTATTCTGTCTTTACATCTTCTTATATCTGCATTAAGATAGGGTAACTCGTACCATTCATGAGGTCTAGCTTTTACTTCAACTTTTGCCTTTTCTAATTCTTCAATTCTAGCTTGTAGTTTTTCAATAGCCTTTGGATCGTCCGAAGATATTGCTTTGCTATTATCAATATTGTCTATTTTATTTCTATAATAGTCTGCTTTTTCACTTTCTTGTATAGATTTCCTCATTTCATTGTCTATCTTCTTTAAATCGTTTCTATGTCGTTTCTCGCTGTGATGTCCTGTTAAAATAGGTTGTCCCATAGGTATTGCACTTGCTATCTTGCTTTGATTTTCATAATGTGCTTGGCTTCTTTGTTCTGCTTGTTCTACTCGTTCTTGGTATATTTCTTTTTTTCGTTCCTGTCTTTCTGCATAATCAATTCTTCCTGCCATATTTTACATCTCCTTTCTAATCTGGTACTGTATTATAGACTTCTTGTGTTTCATATCGTAAATAAACCAGTCCATAGTCTATATGTGAGAACATAGGCGATAAGTAACCATCTACTAGAGGTTGGTTGTCTAATTCTTTCCTTTGACAAGTACCACCTTTTTGTCTAATATGTGTTAAATCTTCTGTTAGTCCGCGTGATAAAGTTTCAACTTCTGCTTTAGTCATAGTTTGTCCGTTGTATTTTCCACCAACAAACTCATACATAAATTCTATATTTTCATTGTTTAGTCGGTTATATATCCATTTTGTAATTTTATCTAAAAACAAACCATCTTCTAGTATTTCATTTTCTTTCTTAATACTTACTTGAAAATCTGCAATTCCCTCAATGTCTAATGTTTCAACAAATGTCTGTGTTTCAATAAATGTTAGCATCTCACTTAAGTTCTTTTTGTGCTTGTTAAATTTCCATACTGTTATTGATCCTGTATTATCTCCATTGTCTAGTATTTCTACTTTGAAATTTCTTATTTGAGCCTTAATATTCATATCATATTCATGTTCCTTTAATTTTTCAACTGCTGTTTTGTGTTCCATATTTTAAGATTCCTTTCATAATTCATTATATCTTGTATATTTCCTTATTCTTTAAATGTCTAATTCTATATGGTAAGTCTAACTTATCAAAATCGTATGAGTTTATTCCGATGTATAGGAATTATCACTTTAGGTTGAACAATGTTACAAACCTCTATAATTCCGTCAACAGTTGCATGACCGCTTGTATGTAAATATGTGTATTTTTTAGGAACAAACTTAACAATGTCTTTTTCTGCTGTTTTACCCTGTAAATATCCTAACCATTGAGAGTAAATAAATAGGTTGTTTCTAAATCTAGGGTTATAAACAAATTTCTTTGAAAAATAGTTGCTGCGAACTAACATACAAAAACCATTACTTACCATCTTTTTATACAATTCACTATCAAAACTCTTAACATCAGAGAAATTATAATAATCTGTATATTTAGCACTATTTTTACTTACATAATCAAGTATTTTCTTTTGGTATATATCACATATAAATAGTTTTTCTCCTGCTTTTTTATTCGCATGATAAAAAGAAGCTATCCTGTCAATGTTAGTAGAAGCGCATAGTATAAAAATGTATTTTTTGCTTTTTATTAAACTAACTGCTTCTTCTTGTAACATAAATTCAGACACAAAGTTTTCATCTTGTCTTGATAGTGTTGTATGTTCACAAATAAGAACATCAACTTTTCCTATTCTTTTGAGTGTTCTAGGTGTTCCTTTTCCCATAGGACCATGCAAACGAAAATCTCCAGTATGTAAAATTTTCTTGCCGTTAGCTTCTATAAGAAACATATAACTGTCAAATGCCGAATGGTCTGTACGAATAGGGGTTATTTTCATATCTCCAATTTTTAAAGGTACACCTTGCTTAAATATTTTAAATGTATCTATTTTATCAATATGATCCTGTGTAATGTCTGTAACTCCTGTATCTTTCATTTTATTTTGAAATATAGTAAAAATCTCTTTTGCCTGTTTTCCAATGTAAATAGGAACATCTTTATTAACTTGCATATATTCGCCTATATGGTCGCCGTGATAATGTGTTATAAAAACAGCATCACATTTTTTACTAACATTAGCAATATTCACTTCGACTTCATTCTCACAATTAGGAAGATTAGATCCTATATCAACAAGTATTTTTGCTTTTTCACTTTTAATTTCAGTTACACAACCACCAATTTGATTAACACCTCTATGAATTTTAATTTGCATATCTATTTTCCTTTTCTTTTGTATTTATTTCAAACCATAATCGTTTTTAAGCCATTTATAGAAGCGGGGTAATATAAGTTGCTTTCTAGTAAAATACAAACTTTATTTTACGATTTCTTATTGCTTCCAAAACTCTATTTTATTGTCATAGCATATCCTATCGTTGTCTATATCGCAATTTTTAGAAAACCATAACAAAACCACTTATTATGATACATCTCTGATATTTTCAAATACTTTACATATTAATCTAGTATAATCTATTATTCCATCCACCATAACATCCGTATTTCCTAAAAATTCTGAAATTGTACTTACTTTATGATTTTTCAAGTATGGTAGTTGTTTCTTACAAAAAGGAAATATGTCAATTACTTCATTGTCTAAACTTAAATCGATATTATTACAATTCTTTTTTAGAAATCCCATAACAAGATAGGCATCATGCACAACAATAGGTAGTTGACCTATAAATTCTAAAAGTTTTGGCATTACTTTATCTATTGTTTCTGCATTATTTAACTTATCATTTGTAAAGCCATTTATTGCCTGATGTATAGGTTGTTTAGAATTAACAAAAGCAGTATATTCATCAACAATATTCCCATCTTTTACTTTACAAACAGCTACTTCAATTATTTGGTCTTTTTCTGGGTTAAATCCAGTTGTTTCAATATCTAATACTACATATTCATTTAATATTCTTCTAATACACATATTTACTATCCCTTCTCAAAATATATTACTATCTTACCATTTCAAATACTTTAAATATCATTCTGGTATAATCTAATAATGTATCTAGTACAATTTCATTATCGCCTAAAGTATTTATATCTTGTAAAAAACCTAAAATGGTAGTTATAGTGTAAATATCTAAAGGTGGTAGTTTTTTCTTACATAGAGGCAATGTGTCAATTACTTGATTATCTAATCTTAAATTAAGATTAGTACATTTTTTTCTTATAAATTCCATAACAAAATTAGAATTATGCACAACAATAGGTAATTGTTCTATAAATTTCAAAAGTTTTGGTAATACTATATCGACTATTTCTGCTTTTTTTAACATATCATTTGTTATTCCTGTAATTTCAGTTATTGCCTGATGTATTGGTTGTTTAGGATTAATAAAAGTAGTATATTCATCAACAATATTTCCATCTTTTACTTTACAAACAGCTACTTCAATTATTTGGTCTTTTTCTGGGTTAAATCCACTTGTTTCAATATCTAATACCACATATTCATTTAATATTCTTCTTTTGATACACACATTTATTATCCTTTCTCAATGTAATAACATTTTATACATTCTTTCTAAACCATTCTTTTGAGGTCTTATCAAATTCTTCTTGCCATAATAGTATTTATCTATTAAGTATTTTGTATATTTACTTGCTAGTTTATAATTATATATTTTGTCAATATATTCTTGTACCTCAGGAATATCCTTATTTTTACCAAGTAATATTAATTGATCCATCATATTATCTTTTTGTTGTATAAGATTTTTCACTACTGGCTTAGTTTCTTCATATATCCCTGCAAGTTCCTCAAATGTTATTTCCTTTTTTAAATATTCTATTAATCTTCCAATGTAGTATAGGGCTAAAGCCTTTGTTCTGTAATTCTTATAATTATATTTTTCTATGTCTTTTTTAAGTAATTCGTAACAATAATTTTTATCCATATTGTAAACAAATATACTTTGACCATCTTTACTTATACTTATACAATTTAAAATTGCTTCTTCGGCTACTGCTTTTTTATTTTTTCTTTTTTTAGCATCTTGTATATTGTTATAAACTAATTCCGTAAAATATTGTACTTCTTCTTCAAAATTATCCATTTCTTACCTCTAATAAACAATATACCATAACGATTTTTGTTAATGTTATCAGAAACTTAAAACCGAACAATTGCAGTATTAGCATAAAAAAACACCTACTAATTAAATTTAGTAGGCTTTTTATTTTAATTATTTGTCAAAATCATTTATTATTGCTTTTTAACTTAATATTAATTCATTTTTTGAAAGAATTTATCGTGAAGTATTACTCCAGAATTCACAATAATTGCATCATGTCTATCTTTTCCATTAATTAAACTACTTTCTTGTCCAGTTTTATTATAAAATTCAAGCATATCCGAACTTACATCTAAATCAAGATGTATTATATTATCTTCAACCGACCATATTCCTTTACTTCCTGTCGGATAATCACAAGTTCCATCCGCATGTAAAGTAAGTACACCTTCACGACCATTCCATGTTGTTGAATAATATGTTCCTACCACTTTTTCTTCTATGTTTTGACTAGGTATGTTTGCATCTTCTGGAATATAGGTCTTGTTATCTACTTTCATATTTATTCCTATTATATAACCGATAATTCCTGAAACTAATGCAACAATAATACATATCATTATAATATTTGATTTTTTCATATAATCATTCCTTTCTTACTTTATTTTACTAATTTATGTTGTTCTGCCGACCATGCAGGTGTGCATGTCATAGACACAACACAATAATCACTATTCCAATAATATTTTTCATTAGGTTCTATTAAGATAGCATCTCCTTTTGAAAAGTCAATTTTTTTATTTTCAAAGTTTAGTGTTCCGCTTCCTTCCATAACATATATTAATTCTTTACTTGTAATATTTACACAATATCCTTCATCTGGATACCTTCCTGTAATAGTTGCTAATCCTAAATCTATATCTTTATCACCAAAAGAATATTCTGATGTTTTACATTTTTCACTATTTTCGCCTTTTAGAGAATTATCATTTTTTATAACTTTCATTTTTTATCTCCTCTCCACTTTTAAATTGTAATCTATTTAATTAGAAACCTTATCTTTGCAATTAGGGCAATGACATCTTTCTAATAAATGATCTGCTCTTATTTCCCATTCATATCCACATTCCAAACACAATGCTTTAACTTTTTCTTTTGAATGGGTATAAGATAGTGCTTTTATTTTACCATTTGACTTTTCTAATATTTTTTTTGCATATTTGTCATATTTTATCTTTTGTTTTTCTTCATCTGTTAATACTTCTTTTCTTTTCATTTCTTTTCTTTTAACAATAAACTGATTTTTATCACAGTTAGGACAATACGGTTTATTTATTATAGAATAATAAGAAGTGTACCATTCTTGATTACATTTAGAACATTTAAGTTTTACATTACTCTTATAATTTTTATATTCTATAACAACAATATTATCATTATTTATCTTGCTTTGTAAATTCTTTTTTCTCTCCAATAATTTGTTATCACTTTTTTCAGTTTCAAATAATTCAACTTTTGAAATTATAAAAGTTATTCCTTTTTTTATATTCCACCAGTCTATTTGTAATATGTAACAAGTTCTACCATTGGCTTCGTAATATAGTTGTTCTTTAAATTGTTCTATGTTAAGATTATAATTAGTTTTTATCTCTAGAATAGTATTCTTATTAGATAAATCACAAAGTGCTAAAATATTTTTTTCTTTATGTATGACAAGTTCTTGTGAAAATATTTTTTGCTTTTTAAATATGTTATTAGAAATATACTCTACTAATGGTTGTATTTCTTTTTTTAGAATATTTATAACTTTATTAACCTCATTCACAAATTCTTTATCCTTCTGATTTGTTGCAGTAATAGTTCCATCAACATTGAAATTGACCATTATATCATCATAAGGAGATGGTAATCTGCCAATAAATCGTAATTTTCTTTTGTTTTCTAATAAAAACAATTCTGAATGGATTTTTTCAACATCTAGCATAGTATTTATTAAATGTTCTATTGTCATACCACTTATATTTGTAGCAAATTTCTTAATTCTTCTACTGCTAACTTCAAATTTTTTCACTACTCTACTTTTATATTCAATTTTAGGAAGATTACCTACACAATATTTAAAATTAGGATATGTACTTAAATAACTTACTGGTATTATATAATCATTGTTAAATTCAAAAACATCTCTACCTGTAACCAATAACTTTTTTCCGTTCATCTTTTTAAAAAGTTCCCATTCAAGAATACAGTCATTTACACCAGAATGCACTTCTAATATATTGTTAATTCCATAAATCTTACATAAATTATCTTTTGTTATTATTCCTCCTGAAAATTTAGAAGAAATAATATCGTGCTTAAAATTATAGAAGTTCATCACTTCATAACCTTTTAACTTTTTCCTTTTTAGATAATTTTTTATAAACTTTTCATCAATATTACCATAAGTTAATATTGTTCTATTTTGTAACTCAAATTCATCAATTATATCGTTTACTTCTTCTTGATTTAATGGCTGTTTCTCTTTTAAATCTTTTTTTGTAATTCCATTTATATATGTAGTATAAACATCTTCATTTAATTCTAATGGCAAAAACCTATTATACATTTTATTTTCATCTGGTTTATAAATAGAAATAGATAATAAATCATCATTTATTGAAGATAGTCCATTAGTTTCTACATCTAATACCACATACTTTTTTTCTATATATTCTTCCATTAGTTTCACCCTTACAACTTACTATTTGTCGAAATCATTATACAACAAAATCAAGTAATTATCAACTAGCTACTTGCTCATATAATTGTAATCTGTCGTTAATCATAAATATAAATCATTTTTAATATGTTTTTCAATGCTCTTTTAAAATGGAATTTCACTATGCCACTATGCCAGATATAGTAAATAATTTCCTTTTTTAAAATTAAGTGTAGTAGGTTTTTCATGAAGTATGCTATATTTTAATACGAAGTATTAAAATATACTATCAAAACCATAGATAAAAATTAAGTAAAAATGCGTAGGGAATTAAAAGGGTAGCATTTTTACTGGTATTATTGCTTCTTCGCCTATTCTACGAAGCAATAATAAATTTTTATCTATGGTGTATTTCCCTTTTTATATTATTAAACAAAAATTAAACCTAGTATTTATTTACTAGGTTTTTCTGCGATTTATATAGGAATTTTGATATAAAAACCGCCTATATAACATATTGGAGTTCGCATAACTCCATCTTGGTGGGCAGGGAAGGATTCGAACCTTCGTACTCAAATGAGAACAGATTTACAGTCTGCCGCCTTTAGCCACTCGGCCACCTACCCAAATATAAAATTGTGGTGCTCCCTCAAGGATTCGAACCTTGGACCCACCGGTTATGAGCCGGTTGCTCTGACCAACTGAGCTAAGGGAGCGTGATTTTTAGCTAATAACTAGCACAAATAAAAGTATAAACTATTTTAATATAAAAGTCAACACTTTTTAAAATTTTTTGTAATTTTTTTATACATTCAATACAAATTTGCTAAAGCAAATTTGGCAGACGAACAAAGACGGAGCATATAAAATATCTAAAAGGTTTAAATTTTTTATCATGCTCCATCTTTGTTCTTAACTATTATAAAGTAATAATTTTTTTTGTAAAGTCTAAATTGCTTAAAGAATCTTCTTCATAACCAATTGTAAAAATGTTAGTAGCTTCGATGTCTTTGGCAAGCATAGTATTTAAAGTTTTATTTGTGCTTTTATTTATAAACTGTTTGACAGATGTAATAATTTCTAATTTAGGGTTTGCTTTTACAATTTCAGAAATAAGAAATTTTCCTTTTTTATTTAAGCCTAGAACTCTAACATATGGTTGGACTTTTTTTGAAAGTGCAATATCTTTTTTTGTAATGTTTAATAATGAATATAATAAAATGCGTTGAAAGCGTGTGGATGTATATCTTTTTGATTTTATAATGTTTAAAAAGTCAACTATATTATTACAAGAGTTAGCAGCATTTTTTATTGAGGATTCTAAGCCTTCAGAAACATCAGGCAATCCAGCTATTTCAGAAAGGTTAGATTTTCTTAAATTATAAATAATTTCTTTTTCAAATACTGAAATATCAGGAATAATGTGTCCGAGCTTTCATATTTTGCAATAAAATAGAATAACTAGAAGCAGGCATAAGAGTTTGCAAAGCATTAAAGCCATTATTTTTAATCATGTTTCTAATTGCTGTACTGCTAGCTGTGTCTTCAGTGTAACTCAAATCATTATAACCAGTTTTATATCTTGGTATAGAGATCGGTATAATATTACTTTTAAATTTTTTCAAAGCTTTTAAATATTCAATTCCTAAAATATTATTAGGAGATGATAGAACATTAGCGAATTTTCTAATATCATTTAAGTAGAGCATTAAAGCATTTTCACGGGCCTTAGGGAAAGAAATACCTTTTTTTAGCTCATGAGATAATAAGGATTTATATTCTCTAGGTTCATTGTATAGAACATCTGCACATCTATCTAAAATTTCTATATCAGGTGTTTCAGCACCAAATGATAGATAATCTACAACTTTTAAAGAATCTAGAATTTTAATAGCACCCTCAGCAAAATTTTCAGCACTAGAAATTGCATAAAAAGTTGGTAATTCAAGGACTAAATCTATTCCGCATTCAATTGCACTTTGTGCTTTTGACCATTTATCAATTAAAGAAGTAGAACCGACGTTGTGTAAAGTTTCCACTTATAATGGCAACTGTATAACTACAACCAGTTTCTTTTTTTGATTTTTCTAAATGGTATAAATGACCATTATGAAAAGGATTGTATTCGGCAACAATACCTAAAACTTTGCTCATAAAAACCCCTTCTTTTCCTATACAACGAAAATATATTCTACTTAAATAATAGTAAAAATATATAAATTTTCTAAGTAATATAGTTTAACAAATTTATTTTTCTATGCTATAATAGTATCATAAAAATGTAAAAAAAACAAATGAAAGGATAATTTTATGGAAAAAGTTGTTATATATACAGATGGAGCATGTTCAGGAAATCCAGGGCCTCGGAGGTTGGGGAACCATACTTATGTATCAAGAACATAAAAAAGAGATATTTGGTGGAAAAAAAGAAACTACAAATAATATAATGGAACTTACAGCAGTAATTGAGGGATTAAAACTTTTAAAATATCCATGTGAAGTAGAATTGTATAGTGATAGTGCTTATGTGGTAAATGCATTTGAAAAAGGATGGATTTATAATTGGGTAAAAAATAGTTGGAAAACAGCAGGAAAAGATCCTGTAAAAAATCAGGAACTTTGGCAAGAATTATACAATCTGACAAAAACACATAAAGTAAAATTTAAAAAAGTAAAAGGACATAGTGATAATCAATATAATAATCGTTGTGATGAATTAGCAAGAAATGCGATTGAGAAAATATAATTTTTAAAATATTACAATTATATGACAATTATAAAAAAATATTGAAAAATAATGTCAAATCCAGTATAATAAAAGAGTATAAGGGGGAAAACAAATGAACAGTTTTGCTGAATACATATTAGAAGAAAAAGAGCTAGGTTCAAAAATGGAAATAGTTTACTATTTATCCAAAAAATCAAAGATATTTTTTGATAAATCTACAATATTAAAAACAGAACTTGCAAGGTTATTTTTAAACTATTCCAAAATTGATGTAGATAAAAATTTAGTCCTAACAGCTAGCTTATTATGTAATTGTAAGAAAGTCACTAATGCACAAGATATTAATAAGATACATACTTATGCAAAAGAAGGAGCAAATTATTTAAGAGAAATTGGATTTGGAAAACGTTTTTGTAAAGTATGTGAAGAAATTAACAGATATAGCCAAAGTATTCCAAGAGAAAGGGAAAGTGATATTTTAGAGTTAGTTGACCAATTTGGAGGAATGTTACTAGATAGACCAGAAAGGATAGGATTTAAACCAGATGAGGCATTAGTACTACTAGAATATAGAAATTTAAAAGATAAATATAATCGTTATTTACATACTTTTATTGAATTTATAAACTTTATAGAAAAAATACAAATGAGTGATGTTGTGAGTATGACAGCATTAAGAAGATTAATTAAAATGTATAATGAAACAGAAGAAATAACACAGTTTATTCAAAAAGTAATTTATGAATATGAACCAGCTATTGATAAATTAATTGCTAAGAAAAATGATGAGATTGCACAAGAAATGTTTGAAAAAGTAAGCAGACCATTATTTAGTGAAGAAACAACTAAAAAGATTATGGCACATATTCATGATGATGTGAAAATACAAAATATAGAAGATTGCCAAGAGGGATAACCTTTTGGTAATTTATATTATAGGGGGTAAAAAATGTACGAAATATTTGCAGATTTACATATACATATAGGAAGAAGCGAAAATGGGAAACCAATAAAAATAACAGCAGCAAGGAGTTTAAATTTTGCAAACATTGCTAGAGAGTGTGCAGAAAGAAAAGGAATTAATGTGGTAGGAATTATTGACTGTGCATCACCATATGTAATAGAAGATATTGAAAAATTCTTAAAAACAGGGGAAGCATATGAAATAAGAGATGGAGGAATTATCTATAAAGATAAGGTATGTATTTTGCTAGGAAGTGAAGTAGAAACATCAGAAAAAGGAAGAAATGGAAAATGCGGAAGTGCTCATAATGTGTGCTTTTTTCCTCATTTAAAAGATATTAAAGGTTTTTCTGAAGAACTAAGCCATCATTTAAAAAATATCACTTTAAGTACACAAAGAACGGATTTATCAGGATATGAATTGATTGATATAGTAGAAAAATATAATGGAATTTTAATACCAGCACATGTATTTACACCACACAAAAGCTATTATGGAAATTGTACAGATAGATTAGAAAATATTTTTAAAGAGAAATTTAATAAAATATTTGCAATTGAGTTGGGTTTAAGTTCAGATACATATTTTGCAGATACAATTTCAGAATTGGAAACAAAAACATTTTTGACCAATTCTGATGCCCATTCTTTACCTAAAATTGCAAGAGAATACAACAAAATGCAAGTAAAAGACATATCTTTTAAAGAAATTGTTATGGCACTAAAAAATGAGGGTGGAAGAAAAGTGCTTGCAAACTATGGTTTGGACCCAAAACTTGGAAAATACCATAGAACATATTGCGATGACTGCGAAAAATCAATAGAAACCAAAGAGCCAGTTGAAACTTGCCCAATGTGTGGGGGGAAAAATGTGACTTTTGGTGTTTTTGATAGAATAGAATTAATAAAAGATAAAAAACAAACTAAAAGCCCTAAAAACAGACCACCATACATATACCAAGTACCACTTGGTTTTATTCCTGGTGTAGGTGGAAAAACGATAAATAAGCTATTAAACACATTTGAAACAGAAATGAACATTTTGCATAAATTGTCAAAAGATGATATAGAAGCAGTGGTTGGCGAAAAGGTAGCAAACTACATCGCAAAAGCAAGAAGTGGTGAAATGAAAATTCAGTCAGGTGGTGGACGGAAACTACGGCAAAGTAAAATAAATATGATTAGTTCATAGACAAGATGTTATGTAAAAGCATCCAAATGATATGATGGGGATTTTTCCATCAGTCAGCTACGAAGTCAGGTATTTGTTTAACTGAACATTGCCTGACTTTTCCAAATTAAATAATAAAATATTATATGTTAAATTATACATTTTTTGTACCAAAGAAATATCTTAATTAGAATATTACTCCTTGTTCTAAAAAAATCCTTATTGAATATACATTAGGTATAAAGATAAGGAGAAGTTGTATGAAGAGAAACAAACGAATAAGGTTTTTGGAAATTATAAAAGAACATATTGTAAATAATAAAAAGGAATATGTTATAGTATCATTAATTTTTATTATTGGAATATTTTTGGGAGTATTTTTTGTCAATAATATGCAAGATGAACAAAAACAAGAAGTTACATCATATATGAGTAGTTTTATAGAAAAAATGAAAAGTACAGAAAGTTTAGACCAAATGGATTTATTAAAAAATAGTATTGGACAAAATATAGTTTTGGCAACTGTTTTGTGGTTTTTTGGAACTACTGTAATTGGATTGCCAGTGGTTTTTGGAGTGGTTTTGTATCGCGGTTTTTGTTTAGGTTATACTATTGCAGTTTGTATTACTATTATGGGGTTGCAGCAAGGGACAGTATTTGTGTTAATTTTATTACTTTTACAAAATATTTTATTTATTCCAGCAATGCTTGCATTAGCAATTAGTGGTTTTAAACTATATAAATCAATTATAAAAGATAGAAAAAAAGAAAATATAAAAATAGAAGTTGTAAGACATACTATTTTTTCTTTAATAATGTTGGTATTTTTATTAGTGTCATCAGTAGTTGAGATATTTCTTTCAACAAATATTTTGAAGGGTGTAATAAAATATTTTTAAAAAATATTCAAAAATCTATTTACAATTTTGAAATTCTTTGATATAACATATATAATTTATGTTAATAGATTATTTTTAAATATAGTAAGAGGTAGGGGAAATAAATGGAAAGACAATTAAAGTATTTTTTTGATTTTTTAGAGAATGATAAGAAATTATCTGATAACACTTTGCAATCATATAAAAGGGATTTAAAACAATTTAAGAATTATTTAGAAGCTTGTGATATTCATTACAACAAAGTAAAAGAAGATGATATTAAAGATTATATTAGAGAATTACAAGGACAAGGTAAAAAGGCATCTAGTATATCTAGATGTATTGCATCTATTCGTTCTTTTTATCAATTTGTATTAAAAAACAAAAAAGTAAAAGTAGATCCAACACAAAATATTCAATCACCAAAGATTGAAAAAAGAATTCCAAGTGTATTAACATCAAAAGAAGTAGAATTATTATTAGATCAACCAAAAGATGTTGACTTAAAAGGAATTCGTGATAAGGCTATGCTTGAATTTGCATATGCAACAGGAATGAGAGTAACAGAAATCATTTCATTAGATATAGATGATGTCAATTTAGAAGAGGGATATGTAACTTGTAAACATACTAATAAACAACGCAATATACCATTAGGAAATATGTCTTTAAAAGCATTGAAAGAATATGTAGAAGAGGCAAGAGACATATTAGTAAAAACTGAAGGAGAACAAGCTTTATTTGTTAATATTAATGGTAGTAGATTAACAAGACAAGGTTTTTGGAAAATTATTAAATATTATAAAGAACAAGCACATATTACAAAAGATATTACACCACATGTTTTAAGACATTCTTTCGCTACACATCTTTTGCAAAATGGAGCAGATTTAAAAGCAATCCAAACAATGCTTGGACATTCAGATATATCTTCTACACAAGTTTATATGCAATTCCAAGATGAAGGATTAAAAAATGTGTATAGAAAAGCACATCCGAGAGCATAATAAAAGTATAGATGTAAAAAATAAATTTGCAATAAATGCAAGTTCATTTTTTGGTTATATAGAAAATACAGAGAACTTCTAAATCTAAATATGAAAATATCATTGACAATGATATTAGAAATTAATATAATATTATAAAAGCAGAATCAGATAATAAGAATGGTTTTTATAAAGCTAATGAAAAAAGGAGAAAAAAGATGGCGGAACATGAAAGAGGAATTACACTAATAGCACTAGTTATAACAATAATAATATTATTAATTTTAGCGGGAATATCAGTTGCAATGCTTACTGGAGAAAATGGAATGCTAACAAAGGCAGAAATTTCTAAAGAAGAAACACAAATTAGTAGTTATAAAGAGCAATTAGAAATAATTTGGAATGGTGTTAATATTGAAAGAATTGAAGCAAATTTAATACAAGAAGAACTAATGAAAAAATGTAAGGATAAAATAGAAAAAGATAGTAATTTTGAAAATGCTAAGGTAGAGATTATAGATAATGTTATAGAAGTAATAACAAAAGAGGGCTATATTTTTCATATTATAGATGGAAAAGTAATCTATATAAAAAAAGAGGGAGAAAAACAAAAAGAGATTATTGTAAAATTAAATGTAGGAGAAATTAAAAATAAAAAAGCTGTTTTAATGGCAGAAGTGTTACAATCACAAGGAAGAAAATTAAACTATATTCTAAATATTAATGGAGAAGAGATAACTAGTTTAACTACCTATGATACGACATTTATTTATGAATATACTACAAGTTTTGGAGAAGTTCAGGCGTTTTTAGAAGTTAGATATGATAATGATAAGTTAAGTAAATCTAATGTAGTTACAATAGAAGATTATACAATTGCCAAAGTAGAAGAACTAAAAAGGTTTAGCCAAATTACGAATAGTGGTAATAATTATGCAGGAAAAACAATAGAATTAGTATCAGAAATTGACTTGCAAGGTTCTGAAACGAACCAATGGACACCAATATTAAATTTTAGTGGGAGTTTTAATGGAAATAACAACATTATTAAAAATGTATATATAAATTCAAATCAAAATGAGATAGGATTTTTTAAAGATATTCTAGGTACAGGTAGCATAAAAGGATTGCAATTAGAAAATGTAACAATAAAAGGAAAAATAAATACAGGAGGAATAGTTGGATTTATTAATTCGACAGGAGCAATAGAAAATTGCATTATTAAATCAGGAATAATTGAAGGTCAAGAAAACACAGGAGGAATAGCAGGACAAACAAATAACAATAAATCAAAAATTTCTGGTTGTAAAGTATATGCTGATGTAATAGGTGGAGTGTCGATAGGAGGAATAGTTGGAAATAATAATAGACCAATTGAAAATTGTGCAATGTATAAAAATACAACATCAAATGTTGCAACTAATGCAATAAGTTTAACAGGTGGAATTGTAGGAGATTTGCATAATAATTATATTTTTTCTTGCGTAAATAAAGGAAATGTTACAGGACAATCATATATAGGTGGGATTACAGGAGACATTAGAGCTGGAGCATATATAAGTTATTGTTACAATACAGGGAATGTTTCACGGCGTATCTGCTTGTGGTGGCATTACAGGAGAGGCTTATGGTAATATAAATCATTGTTTCGCAAAAGGTACTATAACTGCAAGTAGTAACAATGTAGGAGGAATTATAGGAATCCAAACAACACCTATTCAAGTGGAATTTGTACAAGGATTAGCAGATGTGTATAGCTCAGGTGTACATGTAGGAACAGCTGCATGGGGAAAGAATTTTAGTGGTGGGTTATATGGTAGAATAGATAATATCACTTATAAAAATCATAGCTATGTACAAGGAGTTTATACAATGGATAATAGTATTATAACACAATGGTATGGAGCAGAATTTGTAATAAATGATGAAACACCAGGTGTTCCAAAATTAAAATGGGAATAAAGTAAATTAATAAACAGAGGAACTAAATCATAGACTTAAACTAGATACAAAATAAAAAACAGAGTATACTTTAAGAGGGATGGTACAAAAACGAGGCTGCTTTTTCAGCAGACTCCAAGAAACCATTCTTCTTTTTTAAAATTTCACTACTATATTTGCTTTTTTGCTAGACATTAAGCTAAAAAAAGGGTATAATACAAATTGTAAAATAAACTTACAAAGGAAATGATAAGTAATGAAAAAAGTATTATTTATAGCAAGTACAGGAGGGCATTTGAATGAATTAATGCAATTAGAACCCTTATTTGAAAAATACGATTATTCAATTATAACTGAAAAAGATAAAACAAATAAAAATTTAAAAGAAAAATATGGCAAAAGATTATATTTTTTACCATATGGTACAAGAGCAAAATTATTTACTTATATTTTTAAATATTTTTATCTTTGTATAAAGACAATATATTTATATTTTAAAATTCATCCTAATGTTGTAGTAACGACAGGAACACATACAGCAGGTCCAATGTGCATCATGGGGAAAATTTTTGGAAGTAAAATAATATATATAGAAACATTTGCAAATCGCAATAAAAAAACAGCAACAGGAAAACTTATATATAAAATAGCAGACCTTTTTATTGTACAATGGGAAGAAATGCTAGAACTTTATCCAAAAGCAGTATATGGAGGTTCGATTTATTAATGATTTTAGTATTATTAGGAACACAAAATAATAGTTTCCATAGGTTAATAGAAGAAATAGAAAGATTAATAAAAAAAGGAATAATAAAAGAAAAGGTAGTTGTACAAGCAGGATATACAAAAGTAAATTGTAAAGAAATAGAAACCTTAGAATTAGTATCAAAAGAAGAACTAGAAGAATTACAAAACAAAGCAAATATCATAATAACACATGGTGGAGTAGGTTCTATCATGCAATGTATAACAAAAGAGAAAAAAGTAATAGCAGTACCAAGACTTAAAGAACATAAAGAACATGTAAATGACCATCAAAAAGAAATTGTAGAGCTTTTCAATAGTAAAGGATATATTATAGGGATTACAAAAGTAGAAGATTTAGAACAAGCTTTAGAAAAAATAAAAAGCTTTGAACCCAAAAAATACATTAGAAATAATAAACAAATGTTAAAAATTATAGAAGATTTCATAGGATGAGACAGAAGGGACAGGTCTAATTTGTCTCATATATATTGGGGAAAAATGTCATAATTTCTGATTAAGAGATAGTAGTTGAGAATTATAACAAAATGTAAAAATGAGACAGAAGGGACAGGTCTAATTTGTCTCATATATATTGGAGAAAAATGTCATAATTTCTGATCAAGAGATAGTAGTTGAGAATTATAACAAAATGTAAAAATGAGACAAATTAGACCTGTCCCTTCTGTCTCAAAAGGAGAAAGTTTGTGAAAAATAAAGAAATAATAAATAAAATATTAAATTCAATAGGTTTTGCAGTTTTTATAGGTATTTTATTATTTTGTAAGACTTTATTATTTTATTATAGTACAATAGTGGTAGGAGATACCTTAGAAGCAGAAACAATAGTTGGAACAATTTGTTTTATTATAATAATTATATGTTTTTTAGGAGTTTTGCCAAATAGATTAAGAATAATTACAAGTATTATTATGGATTTTATTATTAGTTTACTTTTATTTGGAGATCATATTTATTATATATTTTCAAATAGTGTGCTTTCTATTGCACAAATTAGCAATCTTCAATATGGAGAAGAAATAACAAAAACATTACCAATGGTTATTCAAATTAAACAAATTTTATATTTTTTAGATATTTTTATTATACTTGGAGTTCTATTTAAGAGAACATTAAAAATAGAAAAGAAAAAAGAAAATACTAAAAATCAAATAATTGGAAAGATTCTAATAGGAAGTGTAGGAATTTTCATTTTTATATTTATTGCTATAACATACATAAAAATGGGAACAGAGCTTTCATATAACAAAGATTTACAAATTAGGAAGTCTACAATTTATGGCTATCACATATCAGATATTGCAAATAATATTACTATGAAAAAACGAACAAAATATAAAAATTATGATGATATGAAAAAAGACTATGAAACATTAAAACAAGATTATGAAAATCAATATGGGGAAGAAATATACCAGTTAGCAGGAGTATTAGAAAATAAGAATGTTTTAATAGTACAATTAGAAGCAATGCAAGAATTTGTAATAAATAAAGAAATTAATGGAAAAGAAATTACACCAAACTTAAATGAATTTTTGAGCAAAAATGTTACATTTACAAATATGCATATGCAAAGCTATTCAACAACAGCAGATTCCGAACATTCAACAATAACATCAATATATCCAATGGAAAATGGAATGTCATTTAGTAGATATTATACAAATACATATGATGATATTTTTAAAATTTTTAACCAAAAAGGTTACCATACTTCATTTATGCATGGAAATTATCCATATTTTTGGAACAGAGGAAATGTATATAGCCGTTTTAAACTAAATGAATTAGTATTAAAAGAACAGTTTGAAGATACATCAGAAAATATTAATGGAGATTTATCAGACGAATTGTTATATAAGCAAGCAGTACAAAAATGCAAACAATATGAAAAACCATTTTTTTCTTATATTGTTGCAGCATCTTCTCATACACCATACACACTAGAAGGACTACAAGATGGGAAAAAGGTTAATATCAATGTTGGAAAATACAAAGACACTTATTTTGGAAATTATTTAGAAGCTATGAATTATGCAGATTATGCATTTGGAGTTTTAATACAAGAACTAAAAATAGCTGGATTATATGAAGATACAGCAATTTTAGTTTTTGGAGACCATAATGGGCTTAATATGTATAATGAAGAATTGTTAGATTTTCTAAGTTATATAGATAAAGACCTTACAGACGTTGATATAAAGCTAAATTACACAAGAGTTGCTTGTGGCATCAAAGTTCCAAAAATGGAATCTATCAAAATAGATAAACCAGTTAATAAACTAGACATTAAACCAACATTAGCTTATTTATGCAACCTAGATGATAAATTTTCTTTAGGTACAAATATGTTTAAAAATAAAAAATTTGTTTGTTTAAACAATGAAAGAATTATTACAGATGGCGAATATTATGATGAACAATGGTATGATAGACAAACAGGTGAACCTCTAAATTGGGAACAATTAAATGAGGAAACAAAAAATAGATTAAATGGACATTATCAAAATATGAAAATAGAATTAGACATATCAAATTCAGTAAGTGTAAATAACTTACTAAAGTGAGACAAGAGGGACAGGTCTCATTTGTCTCACATATATTGAAGAAAAATGTCATAATTTCTGTTAAAAAACAAAACAATTGTAATTGAAACAAAACAGAACAAAAGTGGCATGATTAAAATTTTATGACCTTTTAGATAGCTTTTCATGCCACGTCTTTGTTCGCCTGCCAAATTTGCTTTTGCAAATTTGTGTAGAATGTTTGATGTTATAGGAAAATCTTCGATTTTTCCTATAACAGAACAAAAGTGGCATGATTAAAATTTTATGACCTTTTAGATAGCTTTTCATGCCACGTCTTTGTTCGCCTGCCAAATTTGTGTAAAATATGTTTTTGTTGCATAGGAAAACCAAAGATTTTTCTAATACAACAAAATGAGACAAATGAGACCTGTCCCTCTTGTCTCAGAGAGGAGAAATTTTCATGGAAGAAGAAAGAATTGTAACATCAAAATTAGAAAATCAAGGTGAGGAGAGATTTGAAAATTGTTTAAGACCTAAAATTTTAAAAGAATATATTGGACAAGATAAAGTAAAAGAAAATATGAAAATATACATAGAAGCAGCTAAAAAAAGAAATGAGCCTTTAGATCATGTTTTATTATATGGACCACCAGGACTTGGAAAAACAACATTATCAAATATTATATCAAATGAAATGAATTCTAATATTAAAATAACATCAGGGCCAGCAATTGAAAAGCCAGGAGATTTAGCTTCTTTATTAACAAACCTTTCTGAATTTGATGTATTATTTATAGATGAAATCCATAGACTAAGTAAAAGCGTAGAAGAAATATTATATCCAGCTTTAGAGGATTATACATTAGACATTGTAATAGGAAAAGGACCTAGTGCCAAATCAATTAGACTGGATTTGCCAAAATTTACTTTAATTGGTGCAACAACAAAAGCAGGATCTTTAACAACTCCATTACGTGACCGTTTTGGGATAGTCCATAGGTTGGAATTATATTCAATAGAACATTTAACAACTATTGTTAAACGTTCAAGCCAAATTTTAGGTGTAGAAATAGAAGAAGCAGCAGCTGTTGAAATTGCAAGAAGGTCTAGGGGAACGCCAAGGATTGCAAATCGTTTATTAAAAAGAGTGAGAGATTATGCAATTGTTTTAGGAGATGGAAATATCAATTTAAAAATAACAAAACATGCATTAAATAAGCTAGAAATTGACGAGTTAGGCTTAGATGAAATTGATAGAAAATTACTAGAAACTATGATTGTTCAATATGGTGGAAGACCAGTTGGAATAGAGGCTCTAGCTGTTAGTGTTGGTGAAGAAATAGACACAATAGAAGATGTATATGAACCATATCTTATACAAATTGGTTTTGTTGCAAGAACATTAAGAGGTAGAAAGGCTTTGCCACCTGCTTACAGGCATTTAGGGTATGATATACCAAAAGAAAACATATAAGAGAAAAATAATTATTACAAAAATAGGAAAGTGATTAAAATGAAATTATTATTACATACTTGTTGTGCACCTTGTAGTGTATATTGTATAGATAGTTTAAGAGGTGAAAACATTGAACCAACAGTGTATTGGTTTAATCCTACAATTCACCCTTATATGGAATACAAACAAAGAAGAGATTGTTTAAGAGAATATACAAAAAATATAGGAATAGAAGCTATTTTTGAAGAAAATTATGGCTTAGTAGATTTTTGCAAAAATACAATAGGAAGCTTAGAAACAAGATGCCAAGATTTTTGTTATCCTGTTAGATTAGAACAAACTGCAAAATATGCAAAAGAAAATGGATATGACTGTTTTTCTACTACTTTGTTAGTTAGTCCATATCAAAAACATGAAGTGTTAATTCAAGTGGCACAAGATATGGCAAAGAAATATGGTGTTGAATTTTTGTATCGTGATTTTAGAGTTGGTTTTCGTGATGGACAAGCAAAAGCAAGAGAATTAGGGTTATATATGCAAAAATATTGTGGGTGTGTATTTTCAGAGGAAGAAAGATATGCCAAACAAATAGAAAGGGATACCATAGGTATAATAAAAGATAGTCAATAATAGAAAGAGAGGTTATGAAATGACAAAAGTTTTATTTGTATGTTTAGGAAATATTTGTAGGTCACCAATGGCAGAATTTGTATTTAAAGATATGGTGAATAAAAAGGGATTATCAAATGACTTTTTTATTGAGTCAGCAGCCACAAGTACAGAAGAAATTGGAAATACAATGCATATAGGAACAAGAAGAAAACTGCAAGAAAAGGGAATAGATTTTACAGAACATAGAGCAAGACAAATAAAAAAAGAAGATTATCAAAAATATGATTATATAATAGGAATGGAAAAAAGTAATATAAATAATATAATAAGAATTATAGGACAAGATGAAAATAACAAAATATGTAGATTATTAGATTTTACTAAAAATCCAAAGGACATTGCAGACCCATGGTATACAGGAAATTTTGATATTACCTATGAAGAAATACAAAAGGGATGTAAGGCTTTTTTAGACTATTGTATTAAAGAAAAAAATTAAAATAAATTTTTTGGATTTTTATTGAGAAATTAGAAAAAATATGTTATATTAAGCATAATAAAACTATATGGAGGAATACATGGAGAAAAAATTTACAATAAATGACAAACAAGAAATAACAGATGAAGAAATGCTTGAATTAATATATCAAGGAGACCAACAAGTTTTAGAAAAAATGATGAACAAATATGAAGAACTTGTAAAAATGAAAGCAAGTAAGTTTTTTATGTATGGAGCAGAAAAAAATGACATCATTCAAGAAGGAATGATAGGGTTATATAAGGCAATTAGAGATTTTAATAAACAAAAAAATATTACATTTAAGACATTTGCAAATATATGTATAGAAAGGCAATTAATAACAGCAATAAAATCTGCTAATAGACAAAAACACACACTTTTAAATTCAGCTATTTCAATAGATTCTAGTGTAGGAACAGAAGAAGAAAATTATAGGGAAAGAATTGATTTAATAAAATCTAATTATATTGAAGACCCATCAGAAGCAATAGTAAAATCAGAATATTATCTAAACATATATAATGCTATTGACAAAAAACTAAGCAATTATGAAAAAGAAGTATTAATGCAATATCAAAAAGGTAAAACATATGCACAAATAGCACAAGCTTTAGATTGCAAACCAAAATCAGTTGATACTGCAATGACAAGAATAAGAAAAAAAGCAAATAAAATAAAAGAAGAATTTAATAAAGATGGAGACTTTTAATAATGATAGGAAAAAATTTGACTTATATATCTTTATTTAGTAGTGCAGGTGTAGGGTGTTATGGATTTAAGCAGGCAAATTTTGAATGTATTGCTACAAATGAATTAATTGAAAGAAGACTAAATATTCAAAAAGTAAATAAAAAATGCAAACTAAATACAGGTTATATATTAGGAGATATAAAAGAACAAAGAGTAAAGCAAAAAATATTAAATGAAATAAAAAAATGGAAAAAAAGAGGAAATGATAAAGTAGATGTGCTAATTGCTACACCGCCTTGCCAAGGAATGAGCGTAGCAAACCATAAGAAAAATGAAGAGGAAATTGTAAGAAATAGTTTAGTAGTAGAATCTATTTCAATAATAAAAAAAATAAAACCAAGAATTTTCATTTTTGAAAATGTACCAGCTTTTATGAAAACAGCTTGTACATCTTTTTGTGGAGAAATTCAAGAAATAGGACAAGTTATAGAAGAGGAACTAGGTAAAAATTATTGTATTTATAGCAAAGTAATAAACTTTAAAAATTATGGTTCTAATTCTTCAAGGAAAAGAACATTAGTTATAGGAATAGAAAATAGTTTTTCAGATTATATATCTCCAATAGAGCTATTTCCTAAATATACAAAAGAAAAACTACTAGAAGAAGTAATAGGAAATTTGCCAAATTTAGAGTGGGGAGAATTTGCACAAAATGATTTTTATCATCAGTTTAGAACTTACCCAGAGCATATGAGAAATTGGATTACAAATTTAGAGCAAGGGAAAAGTGCATTTGACAATATAAATATAGAAGACAAACCACATAAAATAGTTAATGGAGAAATTGTAATAAATCAAAATAAAAATGGAGACAAATATACAAGACAAGAATGGAATAAAGTAGGACCATGTATACATACAAGAAATGATCAATTAGCTTCTCAAAATACTATACATCCAACACAAGACAGGGTATTTTCTATTAGAGAATTAATGGAAATGATGACAATTCCAAGAGATTTTAGATGGATTGATA
The DNA here is from genome assembly GCA_948468045.1 of uncultured Clostridium sp. Classification (GTDB taxonomy): domain Bacteria; phylum Bacillota; class Clostridia; order TANB77; family CAG-508; genus CAG-269. The sequence continues at coordinate 27,676 of CAOKGO010000013.1, forward strand.
AAACTTTAGAAGAATTAAATGAATTAGAATTAGAAGAAAAAATAAAATTACTAAAATCTGAAGAAATAAATATTAGACAATCCATAGGAGAAGCGGTTCCAACGAATATATTTTATCAAATAGCACAAAATATAAATGAGATATTAAAAAAAGAAAATTATAATGAGCAGAAAATAAAGAAGATTGTAGAGGAAAGAAAACTTACAGATTTAGAAAATTTAAAGAGATTTGTAAGAAACAGTAAAAATATAGGTTTAGGAACTTTATCTAAAATAGTAGAATTGTCAAATACAAAAAGGACAACAACAGATGCTTATTTTACAAATAAATTTATAATAACAGAGATTATAAAAAAACTGCCAGATTTTGCAAAAGATGAAATACATATACTTGAACCATCAGTTGGAATAGGCAATTTTATACCATTAATAGCAGCTAAGTATGAACATATAAAAAAAGTAATTATTGATGTAGTAGATATTGACAAAAATATTATTGAGGTATTAAAAATTTTAATTAGAAAGTATAAACTACCAAAAAACATTAAAATTAATTATATTTGTGATGATTACTTATTACATCAATTTAATAAAAAATATCAGTTAATTATAGGAAATCCACCATTTACAAAACTTAACTCTAAAGATGAAAAGTTAGAAGAATATTTAAAAGAAAACCAAAATCAAGATTCAAAAAATTTGGTGTCTTTCTTTATAGAAAAATCATTGAAAATGACAGAAAATTTAGCTTTAATTGTTCCAAAATCTGTCTTAAATACACCAGAATACAAAGTAACAAGAGAAATATTAGATAAAACATCTATTAGTCATATTATAGATAATGGGGAATTAGGATTTAAAGGTGTTTTAGTAGAAACTATATGTTTTATTGCAAATACTGTCGTAAAGCCAAATAAAACAGTAGTAAAATCACTTACAAAATCAAAAGAAATAATACAAAAGCAAAAATATATTACAGATAATAAATTTCCATATTGGATTATATACAGAGATGCAAAATTTGATAAAATAGCTAAAAATATGAAATTTGGAATATTTGAAGTATTTAGAGATAGGCAAATTACAAATGATAATTCTGAGAATATACCAAGTAATGAATATAATATTAGAGTAATAAAATCTAGGAACATATCTGATGATGGAAAAGAAATTCTAAATATCGAAAATTATGATGCTTATATTAGTGCTAAAGAATTAGAAAAATTATCAGTAAAAAAATATATACAATCAGAAGATGTATATTTAACACCTAACATGACATATTTACCAAGAGTTATGAAAAAGCCAAAGGGAATGATAACAAATCGGAAGTGTAGCTATTTTAATACCTAAAAATAAAAAGATACAGCTTTCAAATGAAGACATGTCTTATTTTTCATCAAAAGAATATAGAGAATTTTACCAAACTGCTAGAAATTATCAAACTAGGTCTTTAAATGTAGACAATAATTCAGTTTTTTTCTTTGGGAAAAGAAAGTAAGCTTAGTGAGTTTTTATTAATTAGGAAAGGATGTGTCAAATATGGAAGAAGAAATTACTAGACTACTAGAATCGAACAATTATGACATTAGAATTTCAGGTGATGCAAGATGGCTTGACCAAAAATGTACTATGGATGTAATATCTATTGTGGCAGATTGTATTTTAGAATATTTAGGTGAAGATAAAGAAAAAAAATTTAAAGTAAAAGATATTTGGTTTAACCAATATACAATAGATAATGTGCAATCTATTTTTAGGAAACCAAATCCACAAAAAAAGGCAAAAAATGAATATGACAAATGGTTTTCACAACCAATGAAATTATTTGGATATACTAAAATACTAATAGAAACAAAAGAAGGAAGAGAGAATGTTTATCAATTAAGTAATGAAAATGTATTGAGATATATAGCACAAAGAGAGAATAATGCCCATAAATTTTTATGTTACTATATAGAGAAAGTTTTAGAAGATTCAAATTTAAAAGAAGATTTTGAAGAATTTTTTAGTAAGCAAGATAAAAATGCATATAAAAAGTTAAAAGAAACATTTGCAGAATTTACAATTGATAATACAGAAGTTAATGGAAAACTTGAATGTAATAGAATTTTTACAAAGGTAGTAAATCCGTTAGCATTTGAAAAAAATAAAAAAGGAACAAAAGGTGGACGTTTGTCTAAGCATATTATAACAAGAGATATGCTAATGTATAATAGACCTAATTGGAGAGATAACAGAAAACCTAAAAATATGACAAGAGCAGAATTTGAAGTAGAAATGAAACAAAAATTAGCTGTTTTGTCAGAATATAGAATTCAAAAAGCTAAAAATCAGTTACGTTCGTATAATGAAGTATATCGTGATGGACAATCTGAAATAAAAGAAAACAACAATTATCAAAAAGGTGCAATAAATATGCATCATATATTTCCAAAATCAGATTTTAAAAGTATTTCCGATTATGTTGAAAACTTAATAGCACTTACACCAAACCAACATTACATATTGGCACATCCAAATGGAAACACACAATATATTGATAGGAATTTTCAACATGTTTGTTTGATTAATAAGGTAAATAGCATAAAAGAAAATTTGTTAAAAGAAGACACGAATAAAATATATAGTTTTCAATGTATGATAAAGGTATTAAATATTGGACTTAATACAAATGAATTTGATGAAGTTCAAGATATGGACTTTGATAGGGTAATTGAAATTATAAATGCAAAATATTAGAGCATAATTAAGGAGGAAAAATTTTGGATAAATTAGTTTTAGTGGATGGAAATAGCATCATGAACAGAGCATTTTATGGAATTATGGGAAGCAAAATGTTGACAACAAAAGATGGAAAATATACAAATGCAGTTTATGGTTTTTTAGCTATTTTATTTAAACTGTTAGAAGATGTAGAACCTCAATATTTAGTAGTTGCTTTTGACTTAAAAGCACCAACTGCAAGACATAAATTATATGAGGGATACAAAGCAACAAGAAAAGGAATGCCACAAGAACTTGCGGAACAAATGCCAATCATAAAAGATATTTTGCGTGCTATGAATATTGATATTGTAGAAATGGAAGGATATGAAGCAGATGACGTGCTTCGGAACTTTATCTCGTTATGGTGAAAAAAAAGGCTTAAATGTTACAATACTTTCAGGGGATAGAGATACTTTTCAATTAGCAACAGATAAAGTAACTATTAGAATTCCACATACTAAGGGAGGAAAGACTGAAACAGATGAATATAACAGAGAAAAAATTATTGAAAAATATGGACTAGAACCAAAGCAATTAATTGATGTAAAAGGACTACAAGGAGATAGCTCAGATAATATTCCGGGAGTACCAGGAATAGGTGAAAAAACTGCTCTTTCCTTAATACAAAAATTTGGGTCTATTGAAAATTTATATGAAAAAGTAGATAAACAAGAATCAGAATTAAAAGGAAAACAAAAAGAAAATATAGAAAACAATAAAGAACTTGCTTTTTTATCTAAAACATTGGGAACAATTAATTTAGAAGTGCCAATTCAAGACACATTAGAAGACTTCAAAGTAGAAGAATGGAATAAACCAAAAGTATTAGAATTATTTAGAGAGCTAAATTTTAATCGTTATATTGATAGATTTTCTTTGCGTGATGGACAAGAAGAGACTAAAAAAGATTTAAAAACTTTATATAAAAAAGTAGATAAAACAAAAGAAGAAATCATAAAATTAATAAAAAATCAAAAACAAATGATTTTTGCTATAAATACATGCAAAGATGATAATCAAGAAAAAATCATAAAAGAAAAAATAATAGGCTTTGGAATTTTTGACGAAGAACAAAAAGAAGCAATGTATTTAATCATAGAAGAAGAAAACATACAAGATTTAAAAGAAATTTTAGAAGATGAAGAAATAAAAAAAATAAGTTATAATATAACTAAAACTTATATTTTATTAAAGCAAGTAGGAATTGATTTAAAAGGAATAAACTATGATATAGCTATTGCAAGTTATATTTTAAATCCAACAAATAATAAATTAGAATTAGATAAATTAACTGAACAATATCTAGGATTAGATGTTTTAGAACTAATTGGAAAAGATCCTGAACAAAAGCAAATCAATTTATTTGACACAATTGGAGAACAAACAGAACAAACGAATTTAAAAGGGCAAGAAAAGTTTGCACTATATAGTTATTCAATATACAAAATAAAAGAAACAACTTTAAAAGAGCTAGAACAAACAGGAGCTTTAGAGCTATTTTATGATATTGATATGCCCACAGTAGAAGTTTTGTCAAATATGCAATGGAATGGAATGTTTGTTGATAAAGAAGAATTAGAACAATTTGGAAAAGAGCTAACTGAGAAACTAGAAACAATAACAAAAATCATTTATGAAATGGCAGGAGAAGAATTTAATATTAATTCTACAAAACAACTTCGGAGAAATTTTATTTGAGAAAATGAAATTGCCAGTTGTTAAGAAAACAAAAAGTGGATATTCTACTGATGTAGATGTTTTAGAAAAATTAAAGAAAGAAGACCCAATAATTGAACAAATACTAGAATATAGGCAATTAATGAAACTAAACTCTACTTATGTAGAGGGGCTAAAACAATATATAAACCCAAAAACAAATAGAATACACTCATTTTTTCATCAAACAATAACTGCAACAGGAAGAATTAGTTCAACAGAACCAAACTTGCAAAACATACCAACTAGGTTTGAATTAGGAAAAAGAGTAAGAAAAGTCTTTAGGCCAGAAGATGGAAAAATATACCTAGATAGTGACTATTCACAAATTGAATTAAGAGTTTTAGCAGCAGTATCAAATGATGAACATATGATACAAGCATTTAAAGAAGGGCAAGATATCCATAAACAAGCTGCATCAAAAGTATTTAAAACACCAATCGAAGAAGTAACAAAAGAACAAAGAAGTGATGCAAAAGCAGTAAACTTTGGAATTGTGTATGGAATTAGTGATTTTGGTTTAGGAGAACAGCTAGGAATATCAAGAAAAAAAGCCAAAGAATATATTGAGCAATACTTGGAACAATACTCAGGAATAAAAGAATTTATGGAAAACATAACAGAAGAGGCAAAAGAAAAAGGATATGTAGAAACACTATTCCATAGAAGAAGATATATACCAGAATTAAAATCCAACAATTATATGGTAAGACAATTTGGATCAAGAGCGGCAATGAATACCCCAATACAAGGAACAGCTGCTGACATAATGAAAATTGCAATGATAAAAGTATATAAAGAAATGCAAAAAAGAGGGCTACAATCTAAAATAGTGCTACAAGTCCATGATGAAATGTTAATTGAAGCCTTAGAACAAGAAAAAGAAGAAATAAAACAAATTATGAAACAATGTATGGAAACAGCAGCAACTTTAAGTGTACCACTAATAGCTGACATATCAGAAGCCAAAAATTGGTACGACTGTAAATAATGTCGTATTGGGGACGTTTCTTTTGAGACATTTTTATGTAAATTAGTCGTATTTCTCTTTGCACATTTTGCAAAAATATGGACATATCTTACTTTTTTGGCTATATTTAATTTGTTATTATATATTATTTTTTATGCTTTGTGTGTCGCAACCCTCGGAAATAAAAAATTGATGGTATCAATTTTTTATATTATAGGAAAGTTTTCTGAACTTCCTATAATATAAAGTGTTCCACAGAAAATTGCTTTGCAATTTTCGCGGGCGAACCAAAACGGGTAATGTAAATAATCTAAAAGATCAAAGTGTCTTAATTATGCACCTTTTGTTCTTAAGTAGGTTGCTCTAATTGCACTTGTTACACTCGTTTGAACGCTTACGCAGCATTGCAAAATAATATATAATAACAAATTTAAAATAATTAAAAGATATGTTTCAAATTTCACAAAAAGAAAATGTCCCCTAATCTACATAAAAATGTCGCAAAAGAAACGTCCCTGAAGGGACATGAACAAAAGGAGAGAGAAAATTGAAGAACAAAAAGATAATTATAATGATTTTAGTTATTGTTTTAATAGTAGTTGTGTTTTTTGCCTTTAAAGATAAAATGCTAAAGATAATATATCAAAAAGCATACCAAGAACCAGTTTTGGAGTATGCTACAAAATATGAAGTTGATGAAAATCTTATTTTTGCTTTAATAAAGGCAGAGAGCAATTTTGATGAAAGAGCAATTTCTAATAAAGAGGCAGTAGGACTTATGCAGATTATGGAAGAAACAGCGAAAGATGTGGCTAGGAAAAATGATATAGAGTTAAATGTTGAAAATTTAAGAGCTGAGATTTTACAAAGTTCTAAAAATATTGAAATAGGTACTTGTTATTTAAAGACTCTTTTAGATAGGTATGAAAATAAGGAAGTGGCATTAGCTGCATATAATGCAGGTATTGGGACAGTAGATGGATGGATAGAAAAAGGCATTATTAAAAAGGATGGAAGTGATATTGAAAATATTCCATATAAAGAGACAAATAATTATGTTAGAAAAATATTAAGGGACTATAAAATCTATGAGGAGTTGTACAAGTAAAGGAAGAGATAAAAGAAATAATATAAATTAATAATTAACAATATGCTACAAAAGGGTAAAAAAATTACTAGACAAATGACAAAAAATGGTATAAAATATATGTGTTAAAAGATAGGAGAAAAAAGAAAATGATAATAGAACAATTAATTTTTACAGTTATTTCATTTACCATATTTGTATATATGTTTTTTCGCATGATTAGAAACAATGACACAACCTATGTAGCAATTTTACTTTTAGAGGCAGTTGGAATTGCTCTTAATTTTTTAGAAGTATTATTTTCAATTAAACTAAATACAGTATTCCTTATTCTAAAATATATATTATCTATTATACTACCAATAGGTATTATGATATTAGAAAAAAGAAATATTACTTTATTTGAATTAGTACATATTCAAAAAGCAAAAATATATTTAAAATTAGGAGATAATAAAAAAGCAAAACAAGCATTAATAGATTTGTTAGAAAAGAGACCAAATTCATATAAAGGACATAGAATGCTAGCAGAGATTTACGAATTAGAGGGTGGCATGAGAAAGGCAATTGATGAATATGTGCAAGCTATAGACTTAAATAAAAAAGATTATGATTCATACTACAAAGTGGCAGAGTTGTTAAATAATTTAAACAAAAAAGATGAAGCATCTGAAATGTTATTTAATCTATTAAATAAAAAACCAGAAATGTATAAAGCAACTGAATTATTAGGAGAAATTCTTATTGAAAAAGAAAGATATAAAGAAGCAGTAAATATATATCAAGATGCTTTAAGATACAATCCTGTTAGTTATGAATTAAATTACAATTTAGGTATTGCTTATACTATGTTAAATGACTTTCAAAATGCTAAAACTTGTTATGAAAAAGCAGCGCAAATTAACACCTTATTATATAATGCAAAATACTCTTTAGCTGAAATTGCTTTAATATACAAAGACTTAGAAGAAGCAGAAAGAAGATTTTTAGAAGCAATAGAGGACGAAGAATTATCTGCTGATAGTTATTATGAATTAGCTAAAATTTATTTAATAAAAGGAGATAAAGACACTGCAATCAAATACATAAACACAGCCATTGACACAAATGCAAAAAAGATAGTAGAAAAGATAAAAAAAGAGCCAATTTTTATACCAATTATGGCAAAAATTTCTATTCCATTTAACTTAGAAGAACCAGAACAAAATAAAGAAGTAAAATTAAAAGAAAAAGAAATAAAAGCAAAAGAACATCTAGAAGAAATGAGTGAAATAACAAGACACTTAAGTTACAATGACATAAAAATGCTAAGAAAAAATAATGGCAGAAAATCAAAAGAGTTCGAAGAAAAAGATTTACAAGAACAAAAGGAGCATGATTAAACATTTTTGACATTTTAGATCGCTCTAAATGCTCCGTATTTGTTCGCCTGCCAAATTTGCTTTAGCAAATTTGTGTAGAAAGAGTTTATGTTATAGTAAAATCTTCGATTTTACTATAATATAACAAAAGGAGCATGATTAAACATTTTTGACATTTTAGATCGCTCTAAATGCTCCGTATTTGTTCGCCTGCCAAATTTGCTTTAGCAAATTTGTGTAGAAAGTGTGAAGTTATATAAAAATCTTTGATTTTTGATATAACAAAAGGAGTATGAATAAAAATAAAATTAAACCTCATAAAATTCATAAAATTTAATATACTAATATAGAAGTATAGTAGATTAGTGTAAAACAAATTTTACACTAACAAATGGAGGTTTTTATGGGTACTAATTTTGCAATTATTCGGTGGAGACTTAAGAATTATTAAATTAGCTAAAATGTTAGCAGAAGAAAAAAATGTGGTATATGTCTATGGTTTAGAAAAGGCAGAAGAATTAAAAGAAGTAAATAATATTGTATTTTGTGAAAAATTAAGTCAAGCCATGCAAAATACAGAAATTGTAATAGGTCCAATTCCTTTTTCTAGTAATGGAAAAGATATAAATAGTCCATTTAGTGATAAAACAATTTCTATTAGAGAATTAATGAATATTATTAATGCAAAAATCTTAATAGCTGGAAGTATTACGCCAGAAATATATGATATGGCAAATGATGAATATATTGAAATTATAGACATTATGAAAAGAGAAGAATTAGCTGTTTTAAATACAATATCAACTGCTGAAGGAGCTATTGAAATAGCTATATCTAATACAAATAAAATAATACATGGAAGTCAAATTCTAATCTTAGGATTTGGGCGAATTGGTAAAGTATTAGCAAAAAAAATGGTAGGATTATCTGCAATAGTTACTTGTGCAGCTAGAAAAGATGAAGACTTGGCTTGGATTAAAGCTTATGGGTATAGATATACTAATATTAATACATTAGGAGATTTATCAAAATATGATATAATAATAAATACAGTGCCACATTTAATACTAACACAAGAAGCTTTGCAAAAAGTACACAGTGAATGTTTATTAATTGATTTAGCGTCTAATCCAGGTGGAATTGATAAAAAAGTAGCAAAAGATAGAGGATTAAAATTAGTATGGGCTTTAGCATTACCACGGAAAAGTAGCACCAATTACAACAGCTGAATTTATAAAAGATACAATTTATAATATATTAAGAGAAATCTATAAAAAGTAGAAAGGTTGAAAAAGATGATATTAGAAATAATAAAAGCCATTTTGTTTGGAATAGTAGAGGGAATAACAGAATGGCTACCAATTAGTAGTACAGGGCATTTAATATTAGTAGAGCAATTTGTAAAATTTACAGAGGTATCACCAGAATTTTGGAATATGTTTCAAGTAGTAATACAATTTGGGGCGATTTTGGCTGTAGTCTTATTGTATTGGAATAAAATTTGGCCAATTACTAGAAACAAAAAAGAAGCAATCAGTGAAAAAGGAATTTTATCTTGTTTTAATAAAAAAATTATGATATTATGGTCAAAAATATTAGTGGCATGTATTCCAGCAGCAGTTATAGGAATATTCTTTGATGAAGTATTTGAAGCTTTATTTTATAATCCGTTTTGTATAGCACTTGCTCTAATTGTTTTTGGAATTGCTTTTATTATAGTTGAAAATGTTAATAAAAATAGAAAAAAACAAAATTTAAAAGAAACAAACGATGAAATAACATATAAAGACGCTATTATTGTAGGAATATTTCAACTACTGGCAGCTATTTTTCCAGGAACATCACGTTCAGGGGCAACAATCATTGGTGGGTTATTAATAGGATTATCCAGACCAAATGCAGCAGAATTTACTTTTTATTTAGCAATTCCTACAATGCTAGGAGCAAGCTTGTTAAAATTAGTCAAATTTGGATTTGGTTTTACAAGTATAGAATTAATGATTTTATTAATTGGAATGTTTGTATCTTTTATAGTATCAGTAGCTGTTATTAAATTTCTAATGAATTACATAAAAAAACACAATTTTAAGGCATTTGGATATTACAGAATTATTTTAGGAATAATAATATTACTTTTTATATTATAGGAAAGTTCTCTAAACTTCCTATAATATAAAGCATTCCACGCAAAAATTGCTTTGCAATTTTCGCGGGCGAACAAGTAAACGTGGGCTGAATGCCATACATTAAAAGTTAGAGAATATTAATCAGCCCACTATTGTTCAAAAAACACAATAGTGTTTTTTATAGGAGAAATCGCCAATTTTTCTATAACATTAACACAGTCTACCCAAATTTGCAAAAGCAAATTTGGTGGCAAACGAAGATGAAGAATAAAAATTTTAAAATGTTAAAGTTTTGTATCATACTTCTTAATTGATAAGAAAAATTAAAAATTTTATATAACATATGGATTGTAGTTTATGTAAGTGAGATTGGTAGATAAATAGATAAAACGTATTGACATAAAAATTGTTATTGATAAAATAACAAAAAGAACAAAAGAATAAAGGGGAAACGGATTATGAAAAATAGAATAGAATTACAAATAGGTAAAAAGAATAAGGGAATTACTTTAATTGCATTAGTTATAACGATAATATTCTCTTATGACGAAAAATTAAAATATAGTAATAGCAAAGGTTTCCTCCTACAAACAATTTAGTAATTTATAAATTTTCACATATTTGAAAGATGATTTGTTAAAAATATATACAAAATCATCTTTTTTTGAATTTATAATGAAAAAATTGAAAATAAATGCTATAATAACTTCAATATAGTTAAATAAATTGTGCAGACATCATCTGCATAATTAGAAAGAGGAAGATATGAACGAATTAGAAAATGTAGATAATATCAATATAGATGATTTATATAACAGAATAGTGACTTTGATAGAAAATGCGAAAAGAAATGTAGCAACTAAAGTAAATGATGAAATGACCTTATTATATTGGAATATAGGAAAAGATATAACAGATAATATTTTAAATAATCAAAAGGCAGAATATGGAAAAGCTGTAATAAAAAAGTTAAGTCAAAAACTGGCTATTGAATATGGTAGAGGATATAGTAGAGCAAATTTATTTAGAATGTTAAAGTTTTATGAATATTTTACTGATTTTGAAAAATTCTCGACACTGTCGAGAAAATTAAGTTGGTCACATTTCGTTGAACTTTTACAAGTACAAGATAAAATAAAAAGAGAATTTTATGCAACAATGTGTGCAAATGAATATTGGTCAGTAAGAACATTAAGAGAAAGAATAGGGTCAGCATTATTTGAGCGAACAGCAATATCTAAAAAGCCAGAAGAAACAATAATAAATGATTTGCAATTGTTAAGCAGTGAAAATAAGATGACTACAAATTTATTTTTTAGAGATCCATACATATTAGACTTTTTGGATTTAAAAGATACTTATAGCGAAAAAGATTTAGAAAATGCAATTATAAGTGAATTAGAAAAGTTTATTTTAGAAATGGGAAATGATTTTGCTTTTCTAGCTAGACAAAAGAGAATTACAATAGATGGAGAAGATTATTATATAGATTTATTATTCTATCATAGAAAAATGAAAAGATTGGTAGTTATAGAATTAAAACTAGATAAATTTAGACCAGAACATAAGGGACAAGTAGAATTATATTTAAAATGGTTAGATAAGTATGAAAGAGCAGAAGGAGAAGAATCGCCAATTGCAATTATACTATGTGCAACAAAGAGTGATATGATGGCACAATTATTAGAATTAGATAATAGTGGAATACATGTCGCACAATATTTAACTGAATATGTTCCAAAAGAAATAATAGAAAAGAAATTTTTAGATAGTATAGAAAAGGCAAAAATACAATTAGAGCAAAGAAAAAATTTAAAAGATAAAGAAGAATGAAAAATCTCGACACTGTCGAGAAAATTATAAAATTGTTTTGAATTTAGAAAATAAGTTCAAAACAATTTTTTTATGGGGATTTTTTGTCTACAATTAAAAAATATAAAATTATATTAAAAGCAATTTAAAATGGCTAAAAATTAAAAATAAAGCGAATAAACAAAAGAAGGTGAGGGAATGTCTAACTTAAATTTGAAAGGTATATGGATACCAATAGAAATATTAACAGATGAAAAATTAAGTGATAAAGAAAAAATCATATATTCAATAATTTTGTATTTGAGTAAACAAAATAGTTATTGCTATTTAACAAACAAAACCATAAGTGAGTTATTAAATATATCAATAACCCAAGTATCAAAATTAGTAAATTCATTAAAAGACAAAAAGTATATTGATATTGAGTTAATCTATAAAGAAAATAGTAAACAAGTAGAAATGAGAAAACTGATTCTAATAAATAAAAATACCTATTTAACAAAAGTTAAATACCCTCTCCAACAAAACTTCAATACCCCTACCCTCGAAAAGTTTAAGGATAATAAATATAATAATAAAATAAATAATAAATATAATAGCGACAATAAAGTTTATAAAAAGAATAAGGCTAATTTTGAAGAACGAGATTATACAAACTATGACTTTACTAAACTATATGCAAATGCAGATATACTAATATAAGCTATGTCATTTGCATATAGAAAATCAGCTACTAGAGTAGATAAACTACTTTTGTAGCTGATTTTTTAGTTAAAGTTGCGAATAGCAATTTTAACTAAAACCTAAAAAATATGTAGATATTTTTTAGGCAAAGGGGTGTGGGGAAAAATTTATTTTTCCCTGCCACACATAACACTTTTAGCGGGTAGCGTTAAAAAAGTGTTGTAGTGTGTTTACTGCACATTTTGAAAAAGTGCTTTTAAGCGAGTTCAAAGAAGAAATTTTATTCGTGTGAATATACACGAGCGAGGAGGTTAAATATGAGTTATGCAATAATAAGAAATGCAAAATACAAAAGAGAAAATTTAATGGCAGTATATCGCCACGATGAGAGAAAAAATAAACATTATTCAAATAAGGATATAGATAGGACAAAATCACATCTAAATTATTCATTAAAAGATCCAGAATTTAATTATGTGAAAGAATTTGAAAAAATTTTAAAGAAATATGATTTGAAAGGACAAATAAAAACAGTAAGTAATATAGCTTGTGAATATATGATTACATCAGATAATGACTTTTTCAAAAGAATAGGAGAAGAAGAAACAAAAAGATATTTTGCTACTGCATATAAATTTGTATGTGAATATAAAGATTTAGGCGAAAAGTATATTTTATCTGCAAAAGTGCATTATGATGAGAAATCTCCTCATATGCACTTACTTTTTTTACCTGTTGTTCATACAGTAGATAAAAAAGGAAATCCTATTGATAAATTAGCTTGTAGTGAATTTTGGAAAGCAAAAGATAGTTACAGACAATTACAAAATGCTTTTTTTGAATATATGGTGTCAAATGGGTTTAAATTACAAAGGGGCTTACCAAAAGAAGAAACAGACAGAGTTCATTATACATTGAAAGAATATAAAAATATAACAAATTATGAACAAACAAAAGAAACTTTAAAGAATATAAAATTGGAATTGCCAAATGTTCCAGATATTGCTGATATTAATATAAATAGATTATCGAAAAAAAGAGATGAAAAGATACTTGAAGAAATAATCAAACCTAAAGATGACTTAATCCAAAATTTATATCAAGATAATATGGATTTGCATAAGGAATTATCAAGGCAAACAAAAGTTATAGAAGAAGCAGAAAAGTATCAAAAAGAAAGAGATAGAATAATGAGTGATAATGCAAATTTACACAATGAAGTAGAACAAATTAAGGCTGAATACAAGCAAAAAGAATTTGATATAGAATGGAAATATAAAAGTAAAATTAAAGGATTAGAAAAAGAAAATAGCAAATTAAATAAAATAATAGATAAATTCTATGAAACTATTGATAAATTCATACATTGGATTTGTAAAAAATTTGATATAGGTGCAGAAGATAACCTAATTAGAGATTTTCAAAAGGAAACTAACACTTGTTTATATGCAGAGGAACAAATTAAGCATGAAGAAAGAGAAAAAGAATGGAATTTGGAAATATAATAAAAATTTTAACTTTTTAAAGACAAATTTTATCATAAATGTTATAATGATATTGAAATGGAGGAAGCAAATGATAATTGATAATTGGAGATTATTAGAAAGTATTGAACAATCAATATCAGAATATAATAATCAATTTTGGAGAGAAGAAGATGAAGATAAAAAGATAGATTATAGTTCTATTGAATATTCAGAAGATGGTGAAAGTGCAAATATACCAGAAGAAATCTTATCTAAACTAGAAAGATTAAGCATTTCTTTAATATCAAGAGATGTTGGAGAAAAAGAAATACAGGATATTACTAAGCAGTTATCACAGATGTTAGATGTTATGAAATTAAAGTTATTTAGTTTTTCTATGCAAGCAAGAGGACCTCAATATTCACATTTAGATATATCATTTTTAGAACATCTTAATGATGATATTGAAAATATATCAATAACAGGTATTGATTTATCACAAGAAGAACCAGCTAAATTTGAAAGATTTAAAAATTTGAAATATTTTAGTTTGCAAAAATGTAATATTTCTGACCCAAAGATAATATCAGAAATAAAACCAGAAGTATTTATTTCATTAGAAAGAAATGAAATTTCACCTGAATATTATAAAGATGCTTTAAAATTAATACAAAGTTCAAATGGTAGAATCAAATTTTCAGTCAAAGAATTAAAAACAATGGCACAAATATATTCTACTAGACAAGTGGAATTAAGTGATTACTTACGACTTATGGAAGTTATGGATTTTGATAGTATTTCAGGACTGACAGTAAAAATGGAAAATGAATTTGATTTTGAGAATATGAATAACGAACAAATAGTTAATTTATTAAATGAAAAAACTAATATTACTTTAAAAACTACTCCTGTAAATTTATCAAAATTAGACTCTGATAGAATATTAAAAGTGCCTACAAGAATTATTATAAAAAATGCTAACGAATTAGGTATAGAAGAATTATTAAAACATCAGTGCATAACATCTGTACAAATGTCAGATGGACACAATACTGAAAAACAACAAGGGGAACCATATGCAAGGGAAGAATATGAAATGGTTAGAAATGAAATAGATACAATAATATCACAAATTGAATTACCAGATGAAAGAGATCCAAATAAAGAGAAAAAGACTTTTACACAAATATATAAAATATTAGGTCAAAGAATTGATTATGACCATAATGCTATTTCAGAAGAAGAAAAAAGTAATGAAAGATTACAAATAACATGTAGAAATTTACTAGGTGGACTATTAGAAAATAAATGTGTATGTGCAGGGTATGCAGATATTTTGAGAAACGTTTTAGCATGTACAGGCATTTATTCAGAATATGTTGGGAGTATGCCAGATTTTGAAAATGGAGTTCCATTAAGCCTAAAAGACCCAGGTGGGCATGCTTGGAATTTAGTTAGATTAGATGGTAAGAAGTATTGGACAGATTTAACTTGGGATGCAAATAATATTAAAGCTGCTAGATATCCTTTAATATATTGCTTAAAATCAACCAAAGAATTTAAACATGATAGTTTTAAAAAGAGATTAGAAGATGAAATTGAGGATCCATGCATAGAAAGTATTTCTGATGAAGATCAAAATATGTTGTTTACTGGAAAAGAATTAGAGAATAGAGATACATCTAAAAAACAGGAAAATAGAAATATAGGATATTTAAGTAATTGTGTAATGAGTATAGCTGATACTGGATTAACATCAGCGATAGTAAGAAAAACAGCTAATGAAGTGAGCAAATCTACTGCTATACAGATTATAAAGGAAAAAGAAACGGAGGGAGTAGATGGAAGATATTAGAACAATTGATTCAATAAGTTGCAAAGAGATATATGTAATATTAAATAAGCTAGGATTATTCTATAGATTACCTGATGACCTAAAAGAATATATTTCAAAAAATCAAAGTTTGTCCTATGAGTATGATTTTAATATAGATTTACCATTAATATATCAAATTGATAATGAAAAAACAAAAGCCTATATATCATATTTATATTTAAAATACATAAATGATAGTGATGATGAAAAAAATATTTTATTAAGAAAATATGAGCAAAATGAAAAAGTATATCAAGAAAAACTTATAGAAAAATATAATCCAAATAATATATTTAAGACTAAAAACCCTGAAACTATTGAAAATACATCAAATATGGTTGGAATAGTAGAATACAAAGAGTCAATAATAAAGAAAATTCTAAATAAGATAAGAAAAATTTTTTCAAGAAAATAGAACAAGCAGAAATAATAAAAATACTATATACAAATAAAAAGTTCGAGACTATCGTAAAAGTTGTGTAAATCGGATTTCCTTCCGATTGATAACTTAA